>CAZETN010000008.1:0-14207 GCA_964514475.1 uncultured Bacteroides sp. | reverse complement strand
ATTGGGCGAACTGGCTCAGCAATCCCAGCCACCCCCCCGAGTATGCATATTCCAAACCCTGGCATTACAAGAATGTCGACGCCGACAAGACATACGAGACCATGCGGAAAAATCCTGACGGTGACATTGTCGACGCTATCCGCTATAATATCGGGGTACTTGCCGACAGTGTCAAAAATGATAAGGTGGCTCAGGCGCTTGCGTTGAAAATGCTGGTGCATTGCGTCGGCGACCTTCATCAGCCGATGCACCTCGGGCATCTCAGTGACCTTGGCGGCAACCGTACCAAGGTTAAGTTTTTCGGTCGTGACAACAACCTGCACTCCGTGTGGGACGGCTCCATCGTCGAGTCCGGTCACAAATGGAGCTATACGGAGTGGAGCGACCAGCTTGACCGACTTGACGAGACACAGGAAGTGCTTGTGATTTCGGGAAACGTTGACGATTGGGCAAAACAGACAATGGAATATGCCGCCGAAGTGTATGCGGCGACCCCTGAGGGCTCGAATCTCAGCTATAACGAGGTGGCGCGCTGGACACCGCTTGTCGAGCAGCAGTTTCTCGCAGGCGGTCTTCGTCTTGCTCACATATTAAACAGTATTTTTGACCCGGCATACACAAATGCCAAACCATTGGCCGAGTTCTGATATCTGAACCATTCAGCTTTTATTTATCTGCTTCATGTCAGGCGGAGACTCCATGCCGGGGTCTCCGCCTGACTTATAAGTGGGTTTCGGAAATCGGTTTATTCATATCTTCGACATACTTATGCCGACAAGAACTATTGTTGAAGACATCGCTCAGATGTTGAGATACTGCCTCAGGGTTTCGACGTAATCGGCAAAGGCGTTACGTCCGACGTCGGTAATGCGGCATGTGGTTTGTGGGCGCTTGCCCTTGAATCCCTTTGTGACCGATATATATCCGGCGTTTCCAAGCTTATCGAGCTGGACACTGAGGTTCCCTGCGGTTGCCTCGGTTTTTTCTTTGAGGTAAATGAAATCGGCCTCGTCGACATTCATCAGTATTGACATCACTGCAAGTCGCAGCTGTGAATGCAGAAGTGGATCGAGTTCTTTCATCACTGCTTACGGGCTTTATGGTTAAGGATGTGTCCCGGCACAATCAACATGGCCACGAATGCAAGCATGAACAGCGGCATGAACCACATTGCCTTGAGCGGGATGCGTGCGCAGATGCAACATAGAGTAAACATACCTATGACAAGGCCGGCAAAACCGCCCCCTATAAAGGCTTTTTCGCGAATTACCAGACCTTGGCATATCTCGGCCATGGGGACAATTATCAGTCCGTAGGCGAACCACATCATCCAGCTGTCGGCATGCGCGATAAACATGAATCCCAAACACATCGCTGTGGCCAAAATGCCTGTGATGCCAACGATGGTCCATATTTTTGACGAGATAACGTCAGAGTAACTCTTAACCCCGAAATCCTTTTGATTGTTCTTGGATATAAACAGAGTGAGAATATATCCGACAGTCGGAATCGCAAACCATAGCCAGTTCCATATGCCGTTTTTAGTCAGCGCCAACATAATCCATACTGCTGCGGTAACGATTACTGTCAGATAACCCCACATCAGCATTATGTTTCCGTCACCTATTCGGTAACGCTCCTTGGTGCGGCTTATCATTTCCGTGATAATTTCGAGACTCTCTTTTTCTGAAATTCTTCTGTCTTCCATTTTTTTGAAATTTAGATAGGGTGGGAAATTTGCGTTTTGTAAATAAGTTTATTCTATAAGCTAAACACATGTAAAAAAAGCGGCACTCGCGATTACCGCCAGAATTTGCAGCAAAGATAAACAAGTTTACGATATAAACCAAATGTAATAGCCGAAAAATAACATTATTTAACGGATGAATAATGGAATTACGGTCGGACGAATGGGCTTAGGTGAGGAGCTGGCAGCACTATTTGCACCGTCAGGAATTGGTGCGTTGCTGGCGGCGTTGACTTTTGTTTTTCTTTTTCTTGCGGGTGTTGGTCACCATGAAAATGAGGCCCACTGCCGTAACAAGGGCTCCGGCGTATATGAAGAATGAGTTGGCTATGATGTATGCGATGCCTATGATTATGGTTATGAGGCCGATAACGAGGCAAATTATACCGCATACGCGGCCGATTGATCGATGGTCACTGTTGTTCATGGCAAAAGATATATTGTATTCTTAGGATTATATGTCAGGTATGTCTAAGAAAATTTTGTGAACTTAGTTATATACCCGCCTTAGTTGTTGCGGGGCCAGGGGCCCGGAGCGGGGGCATTGGAAATGCTAAGAAGGCTGAGCCAATATGAAGAAAATCTTCAAATTTGGCGCAGCCTAATTTTGTAGCGGGACCGAGAATTGAACTCGGGACCTCCGGGTTATGAATCCGACGCTCTAACCGACTGAGCTATCCCGCCCTGTTTGCGAGTGCAAAGTTAGGGGTTTTTGATGACATAGCCAAGGATTTTTGGATTTTTTTTGCCTTCCGATCTGAATTTAGTCTTCTGCTGAGTCTGCGCGGTATGTTCCGGATTGCCTTTCAGGTATAGGCAGTGGTGAGATGCCATCCTTGGCTAACTGGCTGTATCCAAGTTGAAAATAGTGCTGCTCCACATCGTGGGGACGCAGTACCGAAGAGTCGGCCACAACAACATCTATATCAAGAGGGACGATGCCAGTATATTTTGATTCGGGCGTTCGCCCGTGGTTTCTTTCAATCAGCCTGGCGGCCTCACACAGTTCTTCCAATGTCAACCATGTTACGGCATATAAAACCGTATTAAGATACGGTGCGCCTATACCCTTGCAGCAGGGCGTCTCGTATAAGTCTGACATCTGTGCGGGTGCGACAAAAAAGGATGACAGAGAGTCGACGGCACTGCGGATATGATTCTCCCTGTTGCCGCTGTTGCTTCCGAGACACAGTATTATCTGGTGTTCCGAGGCGATTTTATCTTTGACCTCCGGCATGGTGCAGGGTGAATAGGGTGATTTCGGGAGTGGCACCGATGCGGGCGGGAAAACCGACCTCTCCGGTACCGATGTTGACGTATAGCTTTTTCCCGTCGGCGTCAGTATACAAGCCGCCCCAATGACGATAGCGGAGAGCGGCGGGAGAGATATCGCCAAGCATGATTTGCATGGCGTGAGTGTGGCCTGACATAGTCAGCAGTATATTTGCCGCCTTGTTGTCCTGAATTTCGGTGTCCCAATGCGCCGGATTATGTGAAAGCAGGATTTTGGGACGCGGGTCTGAGATATCGGGATAAGCTTTCGCAAGCGAGCCGTAAGTGTGGAAGGGGGGGTCGCCTACATTCTCGACGCCAATGAGCATGATGGTGTCGCTGTCAAGCGCTATGGGACAATGGCTGTTATTGAGCATATGCCACCCCATGCGTGCCTGCATATCCTTGAGCAGTGACAGATTGGCGTCTTTGGCTGACTGCGACGGCCACTCGGAATAATCGCCATAATCGTGGTTGCCAAGTATGGAGTATACGCCATACGGAGCGTATATGCGTCCAAGGGCATGGATAAACGGAGCGAGCTCCTCGCTGCGGCGGTTGACGATATCACCGGTGAACACAACCATATCGGGATGGAGAGAGTTGATTTCGCCGACAAGTTTACATATGAATGATGTATCGGTGCCGTAAGTACCGGTATGCAGGTCCGAAATCTGAGCGATTGTGAAACCGTCGAATGCAGCCGGGATTTGTTCCGAGTATACATCGATGCGGTTGGTGCGTATATTGAAGCGGCCAACAAGTGCTCCGTACCACATGGTGCCGAATACGACAAACGCCGCCAATGCACCCGCCCATGACAGTATGCGCCAGCGATGCCCGCGCCACAGACGCGGGATAGAGGCAATAAGGTCAATGGCGACAAATATGAACTTTGACAAGTAAATGCTTATATAAGTATACAGCATCCACATGACAGCGCGCAGAAGCGTGTCGTCGCCACTTCGGACAGGCATGCACCCAATGACGATGACAAAAACAAGGCAGGTAACTGCGGACCATAACTGCAATTGCGGCCACAATCGTCGCGTACAGCGGTCACGCAGGATGCGATAGATGTACCAGTCAGCGAGTATACAAAGCAGTACCGCCGGTATGAGTATGAGAAGAGGAAGACGCAAGGGAGAGAGTTGTTTAATCAATAATTAGTAATCTGGTGTACGACGGTCAGTCGCTGCTGCGGGCAGCAAGCTGGTTGCGAACCGGATTCGCGTACATTGACAGAAGCGTACGGCGCATAAAGACGGCTTCGTCTTCGGTTACATCATCTACGTTGACTTTTGCAAGCTGCTGAGCGACATAATTCTCGAACCCGTCGACATCTTTGTCAGTGTAATGACCGGCAAACCGTGATGAGCCCTCAAGCCAGTCGAAAGCGATGTAATTGATAGGGTAGAAGTGGTACCCGGTATGGATTGTGCGGTCAATGATGCGGCAGACCGATTTCGTGACGGTCTGACGGGAGGCCGCGGAATTCTGAGTTCGGATGTCGACCGGAATCCGTGACAGATCTTGGTTTATGCAGCGCCCGAAGTGAAAGTGTACTCGGCCCTTGAAGCCGGTGAGGCCGGTTTCCATACTCAGAAGGTCGTCGTGCTGGCATTTTTTGTATTCCGGGTTACGACGTTTAAGCAGATATTCGCGCACCTTGAGATAATCGTTAGGATCGTATTCGTACGAGATTGACACAGGCAGCAGATTTATTTCGGCTATATGGTCGACCATGTTGCCCTCGCCGGCAATGCCAAGCATTTTTACGAGGCTCTCCTGTGTCATGTCGTTGGAGTCCTTCGTGCGTCCCTCGCGCTGGGCAATCCATACACTTTCGTTTTTCTTGTTAATTGTAAAGTGTATGTATGCCGAGAGTTGTCGGGCTGCGTTAAGGGCTTCAAGAGGCCGCACGTTGCGTTTTACGATAAAGGAACGGTTTAACTTTACAAGGTCCGAAATCCATTCGTAAATCAGCAGATTGTTGCCGATAGCCACCTGAGTGAGGGGTTTGCCGAAGCGGAGAAGGCAAAGATTGAGGAACGAGGCATCCAGGACAATGTCGCGGTGATTGGACATGAAGGTATAGCTGCGCCCGTCGCAGATGTTCTCGGCGCCGTCCGCCGATACACCCGAGGTGGTCATCTTTTCGAGATGCATAAGAAATCCGCCCATTATGCGCGTCTGAAAGTCGTGCTGGTCACGCACTTGGAGCAGATTGCGACGGAAATCTTCAAAATCTACTCCAGGCATGATAAAACGGACGGCGTGTTCGAAGCCCGGTTCGCGCGAAAGCCGTTCGAGGCGGGCGTGGAACTGTCTGTCGTCGTAAGGGGCAATGTCCGCGAACTCGGAGTCCACGGGCGAGGGCGCGACGGGGTTGTCATCGTGTTTCGAGGCTGCCGCGGCAGTCGGAATTTTATCATTATCGGCACTGGTAGTCATTGTCTTATCTGAACTTGGGCCGGGTTAGGCGTTGTTATTTTTCAATTTGTACGCCAAAATTACAAATTTTTTTGCGACCGAACAAACAAAGGGGTCCGGCTTTTGGACGCTGCCGGTTTCAGATTTATATCTAAGACATTCTAAAACAGGCTAAAGTTCAAATGTCTGTCTGATACCTGCAGATTATGGTCATGGCCCCACCTCGGCCGGGTAAGCCGGCCGGAAACTTGTCCATACTTGAGTCCGTTAAAAAACGAGCCCGATGTAACATTTTCGGTTTTAATGCGTCTAATAATTGAAGTCAGGCAGAATGAAAGCCGGAACTGATTTAGATATCAAGAAAAAATAACAAAACCCTATTGAAAAAATGAAGTCATTCAAGCTATTGTCAGTCATTGCATTGACTGTCGCACTTTTTACCTCATGCGTCTCGCGACAGAATCAGGGAGCACCTTTGACCGTCGATAGCGTCTTTGATGCTATCGAGGTTTATAACGGCGTAGAAGTGGAGTATATTCCATCCGGATCCGTATCGTACACGGTAACCGCAAGTGAAGATGCGAAGTCAAAATTAAGAATGAAAGTAAATGGAGGCACGCTCAGCATCTGGGCCGAAGACCTGCGTTCGAAGGACAAAATAAGAGTAAGGCTGTCGGCTCCCGAACCGACAAGCTTTTCGGCCTATAATAACAGTAAGTTGAGTTGTGATGCCCCATTGAAAACAGATAAGCTTGTCATTAATGCGTGGAATAACGCAGATGTGACCCTGATGGGCGTCATTACGGTAGCGAAACTTGATCTGACCGCTTATAACAATGGATCGGTCGATTTGCCAGATGCTCAATGTGAGTCGATAGACATCGAGGCATACAACAATGCGAATGTCAGGGTGGCTGGATCCGCAGGAAAACTGAAAGTAAGCCAATATAACAACTCCAGAGTGAATACCACAGCTCTTAAAGTAGCTGAAATCGAGTAACGGCGCTGTCTACGATACAAACGAACAGTTTTATTCATACCATATTCGAACTCCCCGACAGCGATGCCGGGGTTTTCTATTCGGTCGACTTTACATCTGCCTTGCCGATGTAATCGCCCCGCACGTGCGAGAGTCCTCCGGTCCGGGACTGTAATCCTTCATGAAATATTATTGTATTTAATATAAATTAACTTCGATGGGAGCTTTTTTTTACGCATTATAAGCTATAATTTTGCAAGAGGACACCTCCCAATTACCTGTGGGATGCTGATTATAATAAAATATATTACAACCATATAACAATTTGAATTATGAGCTTCTGGCGGTTTATAAGGCGGATATTGTTTTATGATATGCTTTTTGGTGCTGTGGCTAAGCCCCGTAACGAGAAAGCGGACTCGTATGATAACAGCATGGAAAGGAAATATTATGCCGGGTATGATGCAGGTATGGATGATTCGGAGTATTACGCGCCGGACATTAATGAAGATGACCGCGATGAATATTGTGACGGATACGATGATTATTAGTCGCAGAGGAGTCGAGACTTGTTCGATTTTGCGAGCTAACTGTCAGCGTTTGTTGGCAGATAGGCTTTTGGAGTCGGAAATTTGTTGTAAATTTGTGGGGACAGCCGGAGTCGGGCTCCGGCCGAACAGATTCTTATGAAAGATAAACCGGTTGTCGTACAAGTTAATACGCAGGCTGCTCCGGAAACATCGGTGGGCGCCATAGTACATGCGGTGGCTAAATGTGCCGCCGCTCAAGACATTGACTGCCGAATTGTGGCCGGATACGGCTGGCACCGTAACAGCGATGTTGTACTCGAGAGCCGCCTGCGCTACTATGCGTATGCATTGCGACACAGGTTGCATGGCGATGACGGATTTATAGAGGGAGAGCCGACCCGGAGGCTTTTGGCCTATCTGCGCGACGTGCGCCCCGCGATTGTGCATCTGCATAACCTTCACGGGTACTATCTTGATATGCCGGCATTGTTACGGAGGCTTGTCGCCTGCAGAATTCGTGTTGTCGTCACAGCCCACGACCTGTGGTGGCTGACAGGCCGATGCGCTATGCCCGGAAACTGCCCTGCCATTCATGATGGGCGCTCGGGCTGCGATAACTGCCGTCTTCCGGAACTGTACCCGGCTGTCACCAGGACAATGCAGCCGCGGTACAAGGCCCGGTATCTTGCTCGCGCAGACGCCGGCATTGTTGTGCCTGCCGAGGATACTGCGCGGTTGTTCCGGCGTTCGGTATTGTCGCATCTGCCGCTGACGGTTATTGCGAACGGCGTTGATAAAGAAGTATTCAGGCCCGAAGGAGATAAGTTTGGCCTCGCGGGAAAAGTAAGGCTGGTCGCTGTGGCCGCAAAATGGAATGCCGTGAAGAACGCCGCAGCCCTGCGGCGTATTGCCGCCGCCATGCCTTCAGGCTGGCATCTGACCGTAGTAGGGGCGGGGAGCGGAATACATGGCGCTAATGTGACAAGTCTGCCAAGAGTGAGCACACGCGAGGTTCTTGCGCGCATATACCGCGACGCCGATGTGTTGCTGAGTCCGTCCATGTCTGAAACATACGGTATGACTGTATACGAAGCAAATGCTTGCGGCACTCCCGCCATAGTGAACATCGAGGCTATTCCGGCTGTACCTCTGGTTGACGGCAACATTATCGGCGTACCGTACAGCGATACCAAGCTTGTACTTGACGCCATTGCGAAAACCGTCGGCAACCGCGCTGCCCCCGGGCAGGTGTATTCCCAGTGTGAAATGGCCGAAAGTTACGTCCGTCTGTACCGCCAATTGCTTGGGCGTTAGCATAATATGCGAATTGAATAAAAACGGCGCCGAGAACCTTGAAAAGGAGTCGGCGCCGTTTTTCAACTATATGGTTGAGACGGTTTTCCGTATTAGATGACATTATTTGAGAACGCGGCGTGCGCCGATGTAGCGCTGACTGTAATATCCTCCGTCGGGATATACGTCGTGGCGGATACCACCGCGGTTCGAGGCGTGTATGAAACGGACCGTACCGTTGTCGTCTACGGATACGGCCATGGCCACGTGGCCGACGGTTTTGCCGCCGCGGCGTCCTGAGAAGAACAGCAGGTCGCCCGGCTGGATTTCGTCGCGGCTTATGCTTTCGCCCTGCCGGTATTGGTCGCGAGACGACGGGCTGAGCGAGATGTCGAAATTACGGAATACAAAACTTGTAAATCCCGAGCAGTCGAAAGCCGAGGGACCCTTGGCTCCGCTACGGTACGGGCGTCCGAGAAATTTGGAGGCGTAATCAATGATGTCGCCTGCCAGGATTTCGGAAGTGGCGGACATCGGCGAAGAAATGCCAGTCTCGGTGTCAAGCGAGAGGAAAGCAGTAGTAGGGTCGTCAATGTTGGAGACCAGGTTTTCGATGTTGTCGGTCTTGTTGGCGGTCATGCTGTCGCCGGGGCCGGTGGCCGAAGCCGATACGGCAAAGGCTGAGGCGATGCCGACAAGTATAGTCTTAAAAGTTATATTTTTCACGATTGGCAGGTTAGTCTGGTATTATTAAAAATAACGGCCGTTGGCAGGACCGAAATCATGAAAAGAGTAGTGGGGACGGGACCTCTGATTTACCGATTGGTTGAGTGTGACGAGGTGATTGGATTCCCCTAAAATGTGTTTTGAGGCACTTCTCGTGCCATCCACTTACAAAGTTACGAAAAATACGCTAAGGGAACAATAGCGTTAAACACTGCTTACCTAAATTTCACATCCTTTAATACGGGCATGCTCTTTTAGGGGAGTGCCAATCGTGAGCGGAGTCAGATGCGTCCGGGGGTTATGATGCGGTCGCCGAGAATATGGGCGAACGAACCCTTGAGGGCGGTAAGTTCGGTAAGTTCGGTAAGGTAAGGTGTCGGGTCCTGGCCCTCTGCGGCAGCGAGTTGCAGATTATGCTTTATCTCGGCTATCTTGCAATTGAGAATGGCGTTTTTCAGCTCGGAGAGAGCGCGCGGAACAAGGTCATTCAGACGCTCCTCCTCGGTTTCTACTTTCTGGAATTTGGTATGGACCTTGGACAGAACATATTTGTCGTCGGCCATTTCTGTCGCCAATACACGCAGTTCGCTGTCCGGATCAGAGCACAGAATTTTCTCGGCATAGTGTCGCGCGTAAGCCGTCTGAGCCTCGTGCATCTCAGCGTCCAGGCGTTCGTTCAGGGCCTGCTCGAGCTGCTGCATCGCTGCAATACCCGTACCCTCGGCACGAATCTGGTCAATGCCATCGGACAACTTTCTCTGCCGCTCAATTTTCAGCCGTTCCGACTCCCGTGCGAAATCCTCCGTCCAATGGGGACCGGCGATATCGCACATACGCCGCCACAGACGGGCATGCAGAGGTATTTCGAAGCTTATGGCATCATTCTGCAACTGAACGTCAATATATTCGAGCACCGACATCGGAACTTGCTCGTTGTCCTCGGTAAGTCTGTCGCAAAGGTACATTAATCCGTAACGTACGACGTACCGCAACAGTTCCTTCTCGAAGGGAGCTATATATGACAGGTGTTTCGACTGCAGGGCCTGCTGCCGAGACTGATCGGGTGTGCCGCCACCGGCTACCGCTCGGCGCAAGGCCTCGTCAGGGATGACGGAAAGCGGGGACACCGGCATGTTTTCGTCATGGGTCCCGTGGCCCTCATGAAGATCCGGTTCATTGAATGATGACAGCGGTTCCTTGTTCTGCAGCGAACGTGCCGCGCGTTGACGCTGCTGCTGTTTCTCTCGCTCCTCCTCGTTCTTCGCCAGAAAAACCGCCAGCTGCTGGGCAAGCACCTTGTCGCTAAGGCCGAAATCGCGCGCGCACGTATCAATATAAATCTGGCGCGTGAGCGGGTCCGGAATAACCGAAATAGAACGTACGATGTCGGCTATTGCTCGTGCGCGCGCCAAAGGATCGTTCTCGGTGCCGTTGAGCAATACACTGCTCTTGAATTTGATGAAGTCGGTTTCGTGTGAGTCAAGATACAGCTGAACCTCCTCGTTTCCATGGTGCTGCGCGAACGAGTCGGGATCCTCGCCGTCAGGGAGAAGAAGCACCTTTACGTTGAGACCGGCCTCAAGCAGCATATCGACGCCGCGCAAAGCCGCGTGTATGCCCGCGCTGTCCGAGTCATAGATGACAGTGACATTGCGTGTGAAACGCCGGAGAAGAATCACCTGTTCGTCGGTCAGCGATGTTCCCGACGATGCCACGACATTCTCAACTCCGCTCTGGTGCATCGATATGACATCCATGTATCCCTCGACAAGAATGACCTTGTCCTTGCGAGTTATCGCCTGGCGCGCCTGATACAGGCCGTATAGCTCCCGCTTTTTGCTGTAAACGGCGGACTCCGGCGAGTTGACATACTTGGCCATCTTCTTGTCTGACCGAAGTGTGCGGCCTCCGAAGGCAACCACACTGCCGGTAAGACCGAGTACGGGATATATTACGCGGCCGCGGAAACGGTCGTATATACCCTTTTCGTTGCGCATACACAGGCCCGTATCAATAAGAAATTTCTCCTGAAAGCCCTTTTCGCAGGCTGCCCTGTATAAGGCAGTGGAGTCTCCCGGTGCATAGCCAAGATGGAACTTACGGACTGAAACGTCGCTGATACCGCGTTCGCGGAAGTATGCCAGTCCGATATCGCGGCCCTCATCGGAGTTCTGCATCGTGTCCTCGAAGAAGTGAAGTGCGAAGTCATTGACCGCCAGCAGCGACTCGCGCTCGGCCGCATCCGATCTCTCTTTGTCTGTGAGCTCGCGTTCTTTAACCTCGATACCGTACTTTTTGGCCAGCCAGCGCAGGGCCTCAGAGTATGACATGTTTTCGAGATTCATCAGAAAATTCACCGGAGAACCTCCTTTGCCGCAACTGAAGCACTTGCACATATTTCGTGACGGCGATACCGAAAACGACGGTGTACGCTCGTTGTGGAACGGGCACAGGCCGATGTATCCGGTGCCGCGCCTTTTGAGCGTGACAAAGTCGCTGACAACCTCGACGATATTGGCCGAATCGAGGATGCGTTGTACGGTTTCGTGGTCGATGCGGGACATAGCGCCTGCAAAAATACGAAAAAAAAGTGGTACCTTTACCGAAAATTCAGTTTTAACCAGTCATTATACCTGAAAAATGAAGTTCAAAAGTATTTTGGCCGCCGTACTGGCGGCAATGACAGCCGTGACATCGCAGGCATATCGTTTCGCAGTGCTCAGCGACGTGCATGTGACACCCGGTAATCCCAATGAACAGGCGCTGCGCGATGCAGTGGCTGAAATCAATGCCGGCGATTACGATATGGTGATCCTGAACGGCGACCTTACCAACGAAGGAAGCGACGAACAACTGGCCAACGTAAAGTCCATTATGGATGGCGTCCGACATCCGTTGTTTGTCCTCCCCGGAAACCATGAGAACAACTGGAGTCAGTCGGCAACCAAAACATTCATTGACCTCTTCGGCAACGATCGGTTTGTGACCCAGCTGGACTCGCTGGTGATAGTGGGTATCAATTGCGGCCCGTTTATGAAAATGGGTGACGGCCACATCAAACAAGAGGACCTGCATTGGCTGCGGCGCACCCTCGCGGAGCGCGTGAAACCGGGTTACAGAGTGCTGTCGTTCAATCACTATCCGATTCGTAAAGATGATCTTGACAACTGGAGCGACTATGCGCAGCTGCTGTTGTCGTTTCCGGTAATCGCTCATATCAACGGCCACTATCACTCGTGGCAGACCTACGGTATCGGCGATATTCCCGGTGTGATGGTGCGTGCCCTTGACATGCGCGACGGGAAACCCGGATACACTATTGTTGAGGTCGGCCCTATGTGGATACACGTATACAATAAAGTCATCGGGCAGTCGCCGGCACCCAAGTTCGCGATGCCTGTCGGAACCGAACACCGTCCTCTTGCCGACACGGGTATCGCCGAGTGGACACAGCCCCAAGGCTGGGAGGTGACCAAGGTGTGGGCAGACTCTGCGTCGGTGTTCACGCGTCTCGGTTTCGACAGCGATAATATCTACTTCGGTACCTCGCTGGGTGATGCCAAGGCAGTTGCCAAAAACAGCGGAGAACTGCGTTGGACGATTCCGACCGGCGCCTCACTGTTCGCGCGTCCCGTCGTAACCGTCCGCGGCACCGTAGCCATTCCCACCGCCGACGGAATCGTCATGGCGGACACCCGCACAGGAAAAATACGGCGCACATACCGGTCCAAAGAGGGACCATACGTTGCTGACGGTCTTGTCAGCAACGATGGCAACGCCTATATACAGGGAGGCTACAAACGCATTGAACGCCGCAATCCAGCTAATGGAAAGCTTGTATGGAGTTACGATTCGCTGTTCAATTATTGCCAGGCCGCTCCGGTAATATACGGCGACGATGTTGTTTTCGGTGCGTGGGATACCAATCTGCGAAATGTGTCGCTCCGCACCGGCAAGCTCAAATGGGTGTGGAACAATGGTAAAACCGCCAATATGCTCGGCCCCGGCAATGTAGTCCCTGCCGTCACCGAGGACAAAGTAATCATAGTGGCACCCGACCGCTACATGACAGCTCTTGACCGCCGGACCGGCAGACAGATATGGCGCGACAACAGCCATCGTTATCGTGAGGCGATGGGTATCAGCAAGGACGGCAGTCGCGTATACGCCAAGACAATGGACGGTGAGCTGGTGGCTGTATCGACCTGTGGCGACAAATTCGACGAACTATGGACCGTCGATATGGGACTCGGTTACGAGCACGCCCCTTGCATTGTAGCCGAAAAAGACGGAGTGGTATATGCCGGCAGCCGTCGTGGAATTGTTACAGCGGTGGATCCCGCCACCCGGAAAGTGATATGGAGCCTGCCTGTAGGTGTCAGCGCGATAAACGGCATCGACATAGATCCGACAACAGGAGATATATATGTCTCCCTCATAGAAGGCACAATATACCGTTTCCATAAAAAGTAAGGGACCAAACTTACGGCGGATTTGCTTATTAGCGAAAAAGTCAGTAACTTCGCGGTCGCAAATGCGTGCTTTCAAGTACACCGAAAGCATGTGAAAACAGAAAATTTCAAATTACAACATATAAATATATGATTAACGCCCAGGACATTAAAAACGGCACCTGCATCCGCATGGACGGCCGCCTGTATTTCTGTATCGAATTTCTCCACGTTAAACCCGGCAAAGGCAACACCTTCATGCGTACCAAGCTCAAGGACGTTGTCGACGGTCGTGTACTCGAGCGCCGTTTCAACATCGGCGAAAAGCTCGAAGACGTATCCGTAGAGCGCCGTCCCTACCAGTTCCTCTATAATGACGGCCAGGACGACATTTTCATGAACAACGAGACTTTCGAGCAGATTCCCATCAAAAAGGAACTTGTTACCGGCGCCGATTTCATGAAGGAAGGTGATACAGTCGAAGTTGTAAGCGACGCATCGACCAACACCGTTCTGTATGCAGAAATGCCTACCAAAGTGGTTCTGAAAATCACCTATACCGAACCCGGTATAAAGGGTGACACCGCCACCAACACCCTCAAGCCCGCCACTGTTGAGACCGGCACGACCGTGCGTGTTCCCCTGTTTGTTAACGAGGGCGACCTCATCGAGGTCGACACCCGCGACGGCAGCTACGTAAAGCGCGTCACCGCTTGATTTGAATTCGGATCATATATACTGAGGATGTGCCAGACAGCCATTTCGGTTTTTGGCAC
>CAZETN010000007.1:0-14695 GCA_964514475.1 uncultured Bacteroides sp. | reverse complement strand
AGATGACCGTCAATGTCGCCGCCTGTCTTGTGGTGCTCGCCGGTTCGTTCATGGGTATGCAACCGCCGCTGACTGTCACTCAGATGCTGTGGGTCAACCTGATTATGGACACTTTCGCCGCTATGGCGCTGGCATCGCTGCCTCCCGATATCTCGGTAATGAGGGACAGACCCCGTGACAGGCGTGCCTTTATCATCAGCCCGGCCATGTGGCGTTTTATTCTTGGCGTGGGGCTGACATTCGCCGCCGTGCTGCTGGTGATGCTTTACTTTCTTGAGCACGCTTCCATAGAGTCGCTCACCGACATCGGCCCCGCCGCTGTCTGCGGCTTCAAATACATGTCGGCCTACGAAGTATCGCTGTTCTTTACCGTATTCGTCTTCCTGCAGTTCTGGAACATGTTCAATGCCAAGGCATTCGGCACCGGCGGCAGATCGGCGCTGCACTTGCGTGGATGCAGCGGTTTCAATTTCATTGTCCTGTGCATCCTTGTCGGCCAGATCGCCATTGTCGAACTGGGCGGCCCCTTCTTCAGCGTTACCCCTCTTGGTCTTGCAGACTGGCTTGTAATCATTGGCGCCACCTCCCTGACCCTATGGGCAGGTGAGATTGTCCGTGCCATCCGCCGGGCCTGATGCGGCCTGGCGGCGCATGTTGCATCCGGCTTCTTTGGGGAGCCGGATGAGTGTGTCAGCGGGGGCTTCGCCGGATGCGTGGTCGCTGAGAGGTGTTGATTATCAGCGGAACAGTCTCAAGTGTTACCAGGCTTGTATCCAGTCCGAGCGATTTCTCCACCGTAACCGAGATGTGGCGCAGAAGTTCATATGCCGACAGGGTCTTGCGCTCCCAGGTGTTGGCTATGTCGCCGGGCGAGAAGACGCGCCGAATGAGGACAAAGCGGAAATCACCGGCAATACCGTACCGTCTCATTGACGGATACCTGCTTGTCAGCGATATGTCGCCCGACTGTACAAGGTCCTCCACTATCTGTCTTAGAAAAATATTGATGCGGGGCTGAATCTTGAAGCCCAGCCTTACGGTAACGGCAAAAACGGCGTCCTTTACCATTGTGTCGACAGTGTACTCGAGCGTGTATGGGCTGTCGGTGTGTTCGACGCGGATAATCCAGTAGTGGTCGGCCCTTTTGGGCTGTTTGTTTATTATTGAATACAGAAGTTTGCTTTCGACCATGTTTTCGGATGGCGAAAAGCTGATGTACACCAGATTGGAGGCGTAGCGCGGTATTTCGGCGTCATCGCGGACAGCCGTGATGATGTCGATGTAGTCAGGCAGATACTTGTATTCGACATGGCTGCGGTGGAACGACCGGCCTTTGTCCCATATCAGCATTATGCAGCAAAGCGAGATGGCAATCAGAATAGTAAACCAGCCGCCGTGTACGAATTTGAACATGTTGGCAGTGAAAAATGCGCCTTCAAGCAGCCCGAAAATCAGGACAAATGCCGAAGTCAGCCAGGCGGATACACCCTTGTCCCTCATATAACACCACAACAGCAGTGTTGTCGTCAGCATGGATACTGTGATTGCAAGACCGTAGGCCGCCTCCATGCGGTTTGACGATTGGAACAGCAACACCGTAGCCACGCATCCGGCATACAGAAACAGATTGATTCCGGGCACATACAGCTGTCCTTTTACGCTGCCGGTGTAGTTTATCTGCATCCGTGGCCAGATGTCAAGGTTCACGGCTTCGCCGATCAGCGAAAACACTCCGCTGATCAGCGCCTGGCTGGCTATTATGGCGGCAACCGTCGATATCAGAATGCCCGCCGGTAAGAAGCCTGCCGGCATAATGGCGTAGAACGGATTTGTCGCGATGGCGCCGGAACCGGCGTTTGCCATAATCCATGCTCCCTGGCCGAGATAGTTGAGTATGAGCATGACCTTTACAAACAGCCAGCTGTAGGTGATGTTGTAGCGGCCGCAATGACCCAGGTCGACATACAGGGCTTCGGCCCCGGTGGTGCATAGAAACACTGCTCCCAGTATGAACATCCACTCGGGGCGCGAGGCAATCAGTCTGACGGCATAATAAGGATTAAAGGCCTTGAGTATTGACAGGTCGGTCAATAGATTGGCGGTGCCGAGTATTCCGAGCATCAGGAACCATACAAGCATGGCCGGCCCGAAAAAACGTCCTATTCTTGATGTGCCCGAGCGCTGCACGAAAAACACCGCTGTTATTATGACCAGTACGATTGGCACCACAGGAGTTGCCGCATATAGTGACCGCAGCCCTTCGGCCGCCGAAGTTACTGTCATCGCCGGGGTTATTATACCGTCGGCAAGCATGGCGCTCGCTCCGACAGCGGCTACCACAAATGCCCATCTGCGTCCGGATGTTTTCTTTACCAGTGAAAAAAGCGCCATTATGCCGCCTTCGCCGTTATTGTCGGCCCGCAGGGCTATGGCTACATATTTTATCGAAGTCTGCAGGGTAAGGGTCCATATCACGCACGACACCGCCCCGATGATATAATTACGGTCAAATTCGGGGTTGACGTGCAGAATGGCGTTCATGACATACAGCGGCGATGTGCCTATGTCACCAAATACAATGCCTATGGCTATGAGCAATCCGGCGGCGCTTGCTTCAGATGCTGTGGTTCTATGCTTGTTGCGCATTCAATATCCCGGTAAGTTGTTTGTGACGGATATCCGCGGGGTTATGAGCGGATGTGAGCGGATGCCCGACAGCAGACAGTTGGTTTATGGCCTGCTGGGCAAGCCTTTGGTCGTCGAGGCACACCGGCGTCGCAAAACCGCATAGGAGCGCTGACGAAACCTATGTATCACTAATGTATGACACGTAAATATAACACACGGGATATGTATTTGTTGACAGTCCTTTGCTTTTGTCGCTGCAGGTAGTCACGGCAGTCATTCGTTGCTGTTCAGGGTTGCCCGTATTTTGCGGGGCAGCCGGTCGCGTACGATAATATAAGCGCGCTCAATCAGCTCGCGCTGGAGGCTGTCGGGCGCATCTCCGTCCAAGTCGACAGAAATCCAGTGGCGTTTGTTCATGTGGAAGCCGGGCCGGATGGCGTTGTATCGCTCGCGCAGTTCTACAGAATGGTCAGGGTCGACCTTGACATTGAAAAACTGCCATTTGCCGGTAAGGTCGACCAGGCAGAACTGCTTGCCGCCTATCTCAAATACAAGGCAGTCGGGTCCGTAAGGCTGTCGCTCGGTGACATGCGGCAAGCTAAGGGCCGTGATACGTACATACTCGATATCCATGATTTGCAAAATAGAAACTTACTTACGGCGAAGTTGAGTGAAGAGTGGGGCAGGGCACGCGTTAACGTGCCGTAGCGGTCTGATACTTTTTGCGGTGGGCAAGAACGGCGGACATATTTTCCTGAGCCCAGCGTGTAAGTTGCATTATAA
Source organism: uncultured Bacteroides sp. (assembly GCA_964514475.1). Taxonomy (GTDB): domain Bacteria; phylum Bacteroidota; class Bacteroidia; order Bacteroidales; family Muribaculaceae; genus CAG-873. The sequence goes on along the minus strand of CAZETN010000007.1, from coordinate 11,284 downwards.
GGGGAATCAGGGATTTGCCGGTTTCGGTAAGCGAATATTCGACCTTAGGAGGCACCTGGGCGTAAACCTTTCGGCCTACCAATCCGTCGGCCTCGAGGTTTTTCAGTGTGTTGGAGAGTACTCGCGTGGATATATCGGGTATCATGCGACCGAGCTCGTTGAACCTTACTACTCCGTTACTGTCGATGACAAGGAGCACAAGCAGGGACCACTTGTCGCCGAAACGGGACACTACATTGCGTATGGGGCATATCTCGATAATCGACTGGGCGGTGTCTTTTTCTGCTTTCATCATAATGTATTTGCACTTTATTTTGCAAAGTAACTGACAAATCGGCATCCGTGCAAGCCGTGAAACTTTTTTTTCAAAAAAAAGAGCCGGCAAACTGCTGTCAGACAGCAAAAGTAATAAAAAGGTTACTATGTGATATTAAAGTAACTTCTTGACAGGATGTGTTTTATACTGTAACTTTGTACCGTAGACAAACTTGAAGCCAACTTCAATAATAATGAAAAAGATACAGACACTCGAAAACGGCGCAAACTTCAGCGCAATCAATTTAGGCAATCTTGAAGATATCAAGGATTATGTTCTTGAACTCGGGCCGGAAATTAAAATTCCGGGTAAGGTGTTCGGCGGCAAGGCGGCCGGTACCACCGGAGCCGAGTTCTCATTCCAGGTTTTCGCTCCTGGTCAGGAAACCGGATTTCTGCACACCCACACGAGTCATGAGGAACTCTATTTCTTCCTGAAAGGCAGCGGAGAGTTTCAGGTTGACGGCGATGTATTTCCCGTCAGAGAAGGCTCAGTGGTGCGTGTGGCCCCCGAGGGACGCCGTAGCGTACGCAATAACGGAACCGAGCCGCTTGTCATGCTGTGCGTACAGTATCGCGGCAACACTTTTACCGACCGCGATGCAGCCGACGGCGCCATCCTCGCCGATCCCGTAAAATGGTAAACCGCTGAAAATAATCTTTGGGAAGGGCATGGACCGTCACCGTCAGGACTGACATTTGCATAATCACCGGGAAAGTCGTAAATTTGGCAGTTGCAGCCGTAACAGACGCAAGGTGCGGCAGCCGGACCTTTACATGGGCGTGATCCGTAAGACTTACACCCTGTTGTTACGTAATCCGTCTGCAAACGGCTTATAAAAAACTGAAATTATGACAAATGAAGAACTGATGCGTGAGGCCATTCGCCTCTCCGAAGAAAATGTAATCAACGGCGGCGGACCTTTCGGAGCCGTCATCGCCCGCGACGGCGAAATCATAGCTACGGGTGTAAACCGCGTGACGGCAAACCACGACCCTACGGCGCATGCCGAGGTCAGCGCCATTCGCGAGGCTTGCGCCAGACTGGGAACTTTTGACCTCCGGGGGTGCGAGATTTTCTCGTCGTGCGAACCTTGTCCGATGTGTCTGGGTGCCATTTACTGGGCGCGCCTTGACAAACTGTATTTCGGCAACAACAAGACCGATGCTAAAAAAATCGGGTTTGACGACTCGTTTATTTACGACGAACTCGAGTTGCCGCGCTATCGGCGCCGTCTGCTTTCAACGGTCCTTCTCGACAAGGAAGCCATCAAGGCATTCGAAATGTGGATGGATAAGGAAGACAAAGTGGAGTACTGACACATATACGTGAAAACCTGTCACAGACAGAAAAGGAGACCGTCAAGTCTCCTTTTTTTGTAGGCCGTACAAATGCCGAGGATTCTACAGTTCGATTATATGCGGTTTTACTTCAACGTCATGGTTGGCCAGCGACTCCACGCAGTCGCCGTTCATGCTCATCTCGCGTATCCACTGCAGCGACAGAAGCTGTTCGCGCCGGTTGTCCGCGATGCCCGGTAAAATCATATCCTGCCACGACTTGTTTCCGTATGCGCCGTCTGAGTCAATCAGCACATATTTGCCTTTCCCGTTCGTAATCTTGACCGCTACGAGCCCCTCGGTATGCCCGGGAATATTTATCAACTGCACCGATTTGTCGCCCAACAGGTCGAACGATCGCCCGAAAGGACCTTCGTTTCCGTTCCACGGAAACAGCTCCAGCGGCACGCCTTTCCACCACTGGCTGCGGAAACGTACTTTGTTGGTGAGCGAAAACTGTCTGACAAATTTCATTTCGGCCTCAGACACAAGTATATGTCTGGCGTCGGCTACCTGCCGCACTCCGCACACATGGTCGCAGTCAAGGTGTGTGAGTATGACGTAATCAAGATCCGAAGTGTTGACTCCAAGATTCTTTAACTGCTCGTCAACAGCCTCCCCGGCAGGCAGGTATCCCTGATTCATTGTGTAGAGAAGGCGGCCGAGTCCGGCTATCTGCGCCTTTTTGTCCGGTAAGCCCTCCGGGCTCATTCTCCGGCTCCATCCCGTATCCACCAGGATTTTGGCTTTGGGATGTTCGATGTAATATGCCGATACCGGCATCCACACCCAGTCTTTGGCCGGCACACCTATACCGGCGACTTTAAGCATTCCGGCCCTCCCGGTATCGAATGGCAGATAGGGTGAGGTATGTACCAGTCCGCAATGCAGCACGTGTATTTTTATTGTCTCCATATCCGTATAACATCCATGCCGCGCTTTATGTTGACCGCTATACGCCGTCAGCCACATAAGCCGACAGGGTAATGAATTCGGGTAAAAGTTGCCGGAAGTCAGAACAATCATGGTCGCGCGGCTGTATTTAATTTGACTGTCCCCGTTGTCACGGTTCGGCAGTGTGCCCGTGCCTTAAGCATCCGGACATACCCGGATATTGCGAAAAAACATCTGATAATTTATCGCTTTATGACTGTACAGTTTACCGCCAAAAAGACAATACGGAATTATATAAACTCGGGCAATGTGCTTATTGCCGCCACTATACTTGCGCTCGTTGTTGTCAATGTACCTTTTACACGTGAAGTCTACAACAGCCTCTGGACTCATGAAATAGCCCTTCAGGTCGGCGGTTTCAATCTTTTTTCCCATCATGGCGAGCCGATGTCGATAATGGCATTCATAAATGATGCTCTCATGGCTCTCTTCTTTTTCTCGGTAGGTCTCGAAATCAAAAGAGAGGTTCTTGTCGGCGAGCTGTCCTCGTTCCGAAATGCCCTGTTGCCGGTGCTTGGCGCGATAGGCGGAATGGTGATACCGGTACTCTTGTACTGGGTTATGGCTCGCGGCACCGATTATACAGACGGAGCTGCGATACCCATGGCAACCGACATCGCATTTTCGCTTGGTGTGCTCGGACTGCTTGGAAAACGCGTGCCTATAGGTCTTAAAGTGTTCCTTACCACTTTGGCTGTCGTGGATGACATAGGCGGAATAATCGTGATAGCGATTTTCTACAGTACTTCCATCGACTGGATGCTGCTTCTGTTTGCCGCAGGAGCCCTGTTGCTGCTCATGGCAGGAGGCAAGGCCGCCATCCAGAGCAAGATTTTCTATATAGCTCTCGGTGCCGTGGTATGGTTCTGTTTCCTCAATGCAGGAATACACCCCACCATAGCCGGAGTGCTGGTGGCTTTCTGCGTGCCGTCCAAACCGCTGTTCGCGCCAATCAATTATGTGAAGACAATCAGAAAGAATATCGGATACTTTGCTCACGAGAATGATGAAAGCCTCGCGTCAAGGACAAACCTTACCAAAGACCAGATAAACTGGCTTAAGGAAATCGTGTCGGCCTCGGACAAGGTCATCTCGCCTCTTCAGGATATGGAGGACTCGCTTCATCCGTTGGTCAATTATATCATTATCCCGCTTTTTGCCTTTGCCAATGCCGGAGTATATCTCGGAGATCTTTCGCTCGGGCAGATTTTTGAAGGAATTGCGCCTGCAATCATCATAGCGCTTGTCATAGGCAAATTCACCGGGATATTCGCTTTCTCGGCAGTAGCCATCCTGTTCAAGTGGGCGCCGATGCCAAAAGGGTCATCATGGATGAGCCTTGCCGCGGTGTCAGTACTTGGTGGTATCGGTTTTACAGTTTCGCTGTTTATCGCAAACCTCTCGTTCGGTTCTGCACAAGTCCGGATGATGGAACTGCTCAACGACGCCAAACTCGGAATAATCATAGGTTCGGTTGTCGCCGGACTGATCGGATTCGGACTGCTGTATTATTCGTTGCGGAAAAATGATGCCGGGCAGCTTGCTGATGATGAGTGACCGTCAAAGCGCTGACGTATATTGCATTAGCGGAACTGACTGTCGGCACGGACTTCTGGGCAAGGCGTGCGCACCGGCTGCCCCACGGACCTACATGGAATTTTTTTTGTATTTTTGTAAGTGAGTTGAAGAAGTATGATGCTGCTTGATTAATACTGACTTTTGAAACTTACTTACCAGAATTCAAGTATAAAATTGCAAATTCCAATAAAGCCGGTAAGAGATTGTTCCGTGGAGTTTGCCTGAATTTAGCATGATGATGAATGAAGCTGCAGTCGGCGTAGACGTTAAGTCGCGCGTTATAGGATTTTTGTGGCAGCATGTATTGCTGTTTGTTTCGCTATTTGTAATGACAGCCGGGGTGGCGCTGTGCGTGCGCTCGTCCCTGGGCAGCAGTGTCATCTCCACCATTCCGTATGTCATGACCGAGGCCGGGAGCGCCTCGCTGGTTCCGGCCCTCACCATCGGCCAGTATACCTACCTGATGAATTTTGTGCTGGTGCTTGCCCAGATTGCTGTGTTGCGGCGCCGTTTCGAGGCGGTGCAGCTGTTTCAGCTTGCCATTGGCTTTGCTTTCGGCTGGCTACTGGACGTAAACATGGCTATTACTGACGGAATAGTCTGTAACACGGTGGCGACAAAGATATTGGCCCAATGGGTGGGGTGTACCATACTGGGGGTAGGGATTGCCTTTGAAGTGTGGTGTGGTTCGGTTACCATGCCGGGCGAAGGAATGCCAGTCGCGCTTACACGTGTCTCCAGACTGCCCTTTGCGAAGGCGAAAATAATTGTCGATGTCTCGCTTGTAGTCATAGCCGTGGTTCTTGGCTACGCCTTTTTCGGACGCTGGCTTGGCAATGTCGTAGGCATAGGCACGCTGTTTGCCATGTTCTATGTGGGACTTGTAGTGCGGTATATCGCCCCACGTATAAGCTGGTTTGACCGTATACTGAGCTTCCGCCCGGGTATACGCCGCGTCGCCTACGGCCTCCTGCGCTATCTCAGAAACCGTAATTACAGGTAACCGGGCCGTCCCTGAATTTGCCGGATGGCTCTGTTTGGACGAACGTATTGCAGCTTACGCGCCCTCTCCGTGTTTTTTTCGGGCGCACGCGATACCCCATGTTCAGGCTGGAAACCTGAGAGGGGGTGTGTTTTATTCTGCGCCTGCAGCATGTGTAAATTCTGGATTTCGGGAGGGGACAAACAAAAAAACCTGCAAAATCAAGTTTTGCAGGTTTTGTGTCCGAAATGAGACTCGAACTCACACGATCTAATGATCACTACCCCCTCAAAGTAGCGCGTCTACCAATTCCGCCATCCGGACATTTGGTGTCTCAGAGGCCTGTGGGCCTATGAAACTCCTGTCGGCCTTTCGGCTGCCAGGGAGGGTTGTTGAGCGAAAAACGGGACTCGAACCCGCGACCCCGACCTTGGCAAGGTCGTGCTCTACCAACTGAGCTATTTTCGCGTTTCAGTGGCGCTGTCGAAAGCGCCGGCTGGTTCACTCTTTATTTCAAAATCCTCATTATGAATTTGAGCGAAAAACGGGACTCGAACCCGCGACCCCGACCTTGGCAAGGTCGTGCTCTACCAACTGAGCTATTTTCGCATTCTGTGACGTTGTCCCGGTTGCCTCTGCAACCCCGTTTCGTCGTTTGCGTTGCAAAGGTACAACTTTTTTTTGAATTACCAAACATCACCTCTCAAATTTTGAATTTTTTTTGTCGGAAACTTCATCGACGACTGCGCCATAAACAATGTCTGGCCGCAGTTGATGTTAAATTTCGCGCTGAAAATTAATTTGTTGTAATTTTTGGTGTATATTTGCGTCTGATAATATAAAGCGTTGGGTTATGGTGAATAAATCGCCATAGTGCGTAGCACCCCGCTCAACCGATATTTATATTTACTTTATATCCGAATAATTTATGAATCTTCCGGTTTATATTTATCTGCCCGTTCTGGCCGGCATCATCGGCGGCATCATCGGGGGATATTATTACAAAAAGTACGAAAAACGCCGTAAGTAAACTCCGGTAATAGAACCTGAGGCAAACTCTGTATGTTTCCTTAATGGTAAAGGGCCCCAAATGTCCGCCTGCTTTGCCGGATGGCTGGTGTGGGGATGTCTGGCGCCAAGTCGAACCACTCAACAAAAGGCATATGGAGTATTACAGGTTAGGAAGCCTTTTTCTTGACATAAGTATATGTATACTTGTGCTGGGAGCGGTTGTGCGTATAATCCTGACTATCAGATATGTCAGACATAATGGTCGACACGCGATGCCGCAGGACCGGCGTAAAGCCCTGCGTAAGGCAGTGCGCCCCTTTGCTGTCGTGGGGCTGTTGTTTGCTGTCGCATCGCTGATTATGTTGTTTGTCTGATAGATTATGGAGGTGGCGGCTTCTGTCAAATTGTGACCGCACGTTTGCTTCGTTAAAGTCACGGAAGTTAATTAAGGTTAAAATTGGCGGCACGTTTTGCAACTACAAAAATAGTTGCTACATTTGCGGCGTTAACTACAAAAATAGTTGTTATGAAGGCAAAAGACAAGCTTACACCCAAGGAAGAGGAGTTGATGCAGCTGCTGTGGGAACACGGGCCCATTTCGATAAGCAGCCTGCTTGAACTGTATCCGGAGCCTAAACCGCATTTCAATACAGTGTCAACTGTGGTACGGCGCCTCGAGGCTAAAGGTTTTGTGGCACACATCGAGGACTCCTCGTCATACCGGTATTATGCGAAGGTCGAAAAAGAGTTCTTCCGGAACCGCAGTTTCGGTAATTTCATAAAGAACTACTTCGGCGGAAGCTACTATGGCGCGGTGTCGGCTCTGGTTGCCGAAGACAAGATTTCGGTGGAAGAACTCAAGGAACTGCTCCGGCTTGTCGAGCAGAAAGGCAAGTAAGTACGGGTAAGGATATTGATATGGGTGAATTTCTGTCATATTCGATATGCGGGGGCCTGCTGATGCTGTCGTTGTATCTGGCATACCGGCTTTTTCTGGCACGTGATAACCAGCATGCCTTCAACCGTGGCGTGCTCCTGTCGATATATATCCTATCGTTTGCCGCGTCGCCGTTCATGCTTTCGTGGGACGGTCTGGCATTGACAGGCAGTACGGCACCTGCCGCAGTTACCCCTTCGGATATTGTTGCGGAGGCAATGGCGCCGACGGCGCCTGCTCCGGTATGGGTAACGTTGCTGATATGGATATTTATGGCCGGAATGGCCGTGGTGGCAATAAAGACCCTGATAACGTGGATAAGGCTTACCGAGATCATACGCAGGGGTGACAGGATTGCCTGCAAGGGATATGTCCTGGTGTTGACCGATGACGAGCGGTTTGCCCCTTTCAGCTGGATGCGGTATATAGTGATAAGCCGCGCCGATTACGGCGGACCGGGTCCGGCTATTCTCGACCACGAGCTGAAACATGTGGCATGCCGCCATTGGATTGATCTGCTGGTCGCGCAGGCGGTATGTATAATAAACTGGTTTAACCCCGCAGCGTGGCTTATGCGTGACGAATTGATGCTTGTACACGAATATCAGGCCGATATGGCTGTAATCGACAACGGCCACGATACGCGCGAATACCAGATGATGCTTATAAAAAAAGCTGTTGGCGCCAGATTCCCGTCCTTGGCCAACAGCCTCAATCATAGTAAACTTAAAAAACGTATCACCATGATGTACAAAGAAAAGAGTAGTGCCGGGCAAAAAATGAAAGCCCTTGCACTTGTGCCGATGCTTGCACTGGCACTCGGAGTAGCCTCGGTACCTGCAGTCCGTGCTGCCGTAACCACTATCGGCAACACCGCATTGTCCGTGACCGACGGCAAAGTTAGTGAAAATAAGCTGAATGGCAAAATTGCAGGTGTGTACAGGGTGACGAACCTCAGCAATGACGGCGCCACCACCACGGCTGTCATAAAGTGTCAGGGTATGGAGGGCTGCATGACGGTTTCGGGGGGCACCTTCACCACCGGCGGCAAAACTTATCATGCAAACTCGCAGTCATTTGATATGGCCGGGGGTAACGGCACCATAACCTTGTCATTTCCGTTTGCAGAGGAATATAAGAATGCGAGCATGATAATTACGGTAAACGGTGTGGATATACCCTTTGACCTGTCCGAGTTTGCCCACAGTTCGGCCCCTGTCGCTGTCGTAGGCACCGGCATTTCTGACTCCGGGAAACGGCATGGCGCCTCTGCCTCCAAAAGCAAAAGCTCCATAATCGGTAATATGGCTGTCATCGTTAACGGAGAGAGCGTTGACAAAGCCGACCTTGACAAAATACCCGTGGACGACGTATTGGAGATAACCGTCGACAAGGGAACAAATACCCTCCGCATCAAGACAAAAACCAAATAACAGTTCAGACAGTTTTTCATACCAACCACAGGGGGAGGTGCGATTGCGAAGTCGCGTCTCCCTTTTTTCCGTTTCGCGGACGGGGGATGACATCTCCGGCTTCCGGAGCATTTAGGATGCTGAAAGGGGAGGGGGTCAGAGGCCGGCGAGGAGCACGGTACCGCGGCCGCTGACGCGGATCTCGGGCATTTCGGCGGGGACAAGCGCCGAGCTGCCTGCCGGCAGCGTAAGTGTCTGTGCTTCCGATGCCCCGGTCTCCGGCACCTCGAATGTCACCGAGCCTTCGGTACATACGAATATCCTGAACGAGCCTGGCGACGGGGGCAGCTGGGTGACTCCGTCGATGAGCAGGCGTGACACCTGGAAGTAGGGGCAGCAGACAACGGTCTCGTCCTCGGCGCTGTTGGCGCTCAGTCCGATAGGAGCGCACACCGGGTTATAGTCGTAGTTGAGGGCGGCAAGGGCCTCCTGAAGTTGCAGAGGGCGCCGCTGTCCGTCCTTGCCAACACGGTCGTAGTCGTATACGCGGTATGTGAGGTCGATGGACTGCTGTATCTCGAGCAGGAAGTTGCCGGCTCCGATGGCGTGGATGCATCCGGCCGGCAGGTAGAAGAACTCGCCGGGGCGCGAGGGGAAATTGTTGACGACATCGAGCAGTGTCAGGTCAGACACGCGTTTCTCGACCTCGGCGCGCGAGGTGTTTCGGTTGAAGCCGGCGCGGATTGTGGCGTCGGGGGCTGACTCGATGACATACCACATTTCGGTTTTCCCGAAAGGTTTTCCGGCGGCACGCGCCATGCTGTCGTCGGGGTGTACCTGTATCGACAGGTCGCTGTTGGCGTCGATAAGCTTGACCAGCAGCGGAAAACATGCCCCGTATCTGGCAAAAGAGGCTGTGCCTACCAGGCGCTTGCCATATTCGGCGCACAGCGTGCTGAGCGTGCGTCCGGCCAGGTGACCCTCCGACACAACCGATTCGCTGCCCGGAACGGCCGATACCTCCCAGCTTTCGCCCACATCGGCGCCGGCGTCGGCAATGTGCTTGTACCGCGCTATTCTGTCGCCGCCCCAGATTTTGGTTTTCAGGACCGGCTCGAAGGTAAATATGTACAATTTGTCAGACATGGATGTCGGAAGATTTGTCAGCAAAAAAGCCTCATAATTTTTCGCGTTGCAAAATTAAGTCTTTTTTTTGACGTAATTCCTCTTAAAAGCGGTTATTTGCGTGCCTGACCCTATAAATAGGCCAAAAAAAGTGCTGTACGAACGTCTTTGCAGTCCCCTCCCGATGTTCTGTGCCCTGTCTCGTACGGCGGATGCTATAAAAATGCGGAGCGACGTTGCCATCCGCGAAGGTGGCGCTGTCGCTCCGCATAATAAGGAAATAATGAGGGTTGTTTTTACCTGACTATGGCCTTGCGGGTAGTGCCGTCACTGTAACGGACAATGTTGATGCCGTTCCAGGGCGATGCCGAGCGCACTCCCTGCAGGTTGTAATAGCCTTCGATTTGAGCGGTTGTAGCGGGTTCATCCACAATGTTGTCGATGCCTGACGACTTGTTGTAGTACTTGTCGTTGACCTCGTCGTAGAATACTTGCGGCGCACCGAAGGTGGGATGTTTGTCGCCGTTTGCCAGGTGTTGTCCGAAAGCCTTACCGAGCCTGTATGCTATTTCGCCTGATGCCATCCGCTCCTCGGTGACCAGAGTGTATCCGCCGGTCTTGGCATAGTCGGCGATTGCGAAGGCATTCTGTATGTTGTCGACTGTCGATGAGGTGCATAAGGCTATTGCATGGCTGTTGGCATGGCTTTCGATTTCACCGACATTGAATACGTTGCTGATGCCGGCGTCGCAGCCCGATGACAGGTTGCCGACAATGCCTCCGCGGTACGACTCGGCGTGTATGGCGCCGGCATTGTAGCAGTTGCTGACGGTTGAGGTGTTTCGGGTGAGTGAGCCTACGATACCGCCTATGTTGGACTTGGCGCCGTGGATTTCGGCATAGTTGGCACAGGTGTCGATAGCGACGTGGTCGGTGACGTATGCGGCGATGCCGCCCAGGGTCATGTTGCCGTTGATGTATCCGTGTACGGTAAGGCCGGTTATGCGTGCGCGGCTGTCAGCCGAAGTGCCTTTGATGCAGCCTACGAGACCAAGGTAGTTGGATGACGGCTGGTTGAGGTAGAGGCCGTTGACAGTGTGGCCGCAGCCGATAATCTCGCCTGTGAAGGTCTTGGCAGTAGTGGGAGCGATTGGTGTCCACTCGTAGTCACCCAGGTCGATGTCGGCGGTGACAAGGGCTTTGGCGGCGCTCTCGCCGTTGTTCACGGCGTCGCGGAACCATGCAAGTTCGGCGGCCGACGAAATCACGTAGTATCCGTTGTCGTTTCGGGAGGGCTCCACGGTGTTGTCGCCGTACCAGTTGTCGTCGAGGGCTACCGGCGCGACGGCGAAGGTCTGCAGCCCTTCGGCATCGTCGGGAATGGTGTACTGCACGCGCTGGCAGCGGTATCCCGGCGCCGAGGTCACCAGCTCGTAAATGCCGTACGAACCCTGGTACATGCCGTCGGCGTCAGGTTCGAGTTCCTTGCCAAGGTGCGAGAGTATGACTTTGCCGTTCTCGACATTGTAATCGATTCGGATGGGGAAGTTGCGTACGGGGGTCACGGGGATTTTCACGTCGGGTATGGCTCCGAAATAGGTTTTGTGGGGGACGGCGGTGAAGTTGGGC
>CAZETN010000006.1:0-15551 GCA_964514475.1 uncultured Bacteroides sp. | reverse complement strand
ATCCTCGGCATACTTCTGCCGCTGCAGATGGCGTCGCAGACCTGGGCCGACCATGACCGCTCGGGTCGCTACACGGCCCGCGATTTCGGCATGAACTACCTCAATTCGCTTGACGAGAATGCCATAATCTTCACTTACGGCGACAACGACACCTTCCCGCTGTGGTACGCTCAGGAAGTCGAGGGTGTGCGCACCGATGTCAAGGTGGCCAACCTGTCGTATCTGGAAACTGACTGGTACATGAACCAGTTGCGGCGCCGCTCGTACGAGGCCGCTCCGGTCGACGTGTACGCCCGCCCCGAGGATTATGCCTATAACCGCATGTGGGCTCAGATTATCGGCGACCCCTCCGACTCGCTGGCATCGGCTCCGGCCGAAGCCTCACAGGTACTTACCGATCTTTACAACGGCACATCGCCGCTGCTGGCCGGATATCCCGGCATAACCGCCGACGAGCGCAAGCACCTGCTGCTCAATACCAACGTATACGCTCCTGTCGACAGCGCCGCCACCCTGGCACGCTTCGGCCGTTATCCCGATATCGCCGCTCCGGAGTACGGAGGCGCATACATGAACCTCAATGTCGGCAAACTCGGCCGTCAGGTAAGCACATCGGCTCTGCTGGCATTCGACATCATCGCCAACAGCGCCGCCGGAGGCTGGAAGCGTCCCGTATACTTCGCCTCCACCGTGCCGTCGAGCTTCTACACGCCCTATATACAGGGCATGTATACCACCGGCATGGCCAAGATGGTCACACCGTTTGTCGACGAAATATCGTCGCCGGTAGTGGACCGTGCCTACGAGAACATCATGAGCAAATGGCGCTGGGGCGGCCTTGACTCGGGCAAGAAACTGTATCTTGACGAGACTGTGCGCCGCATGGTGTCGTCGACCCGCCTCGCAATTCTCGATGCCGTCAACGACCTCATAGCGCAGGGCACCGCCCCCGCCTCGAAGTGGGCACGCGACTTCGCCGCCAAAAACGGCAAGCCAGTACCCGTGACACGTCTGGATATGGCCCGCGGCCTGCTCGAGGAGATGAACGCCCGTATGCCTGCCGACGCAGCTCCGTTCGAGTCCATGCTTGACATGCAGATCGGCCAGACCTACGCCGACCTGTGGGCGCAGACCGGCAATGACGCCGACCTTGCAAACGCCCGCAAGTACCTTGAGATGTCGCTCTCGCGCTACAGTCAGTTGCTGCGCTATGCCGCCTCGATTACCCCGGGCTGGCGCGCGTCGCTGGGACAGAGCGAGCGCCAGGCTCTCGCTTATCCCGGTATCGCCGTAGGCATGCTCAACTACCTCGACCTGCGTCAGGCGATGATGCGTGCCGACGCTCCTGCCGAGGAACTGCGCGCTCTTGACGCGACCTTCGGGATGGACCGGGGCTACGAGCTTTATCCGTACTTCTATGTCATGAACCTCAGCGACAAGCAGATGGAGCAACTCTTTGCCGACGACCCCACCAGTTACGTACCCGCAATGGTGTCGATGCTGCGCGAACTGCATGGCAAGTATGCCGTAAATCCGCAGGCGCGTACCGGCAACGCCCTGAAGAATATGAAAATCTCCGCCGACGAGTGGCTGCAGCTTGTCCGCGGACGATAACCGGTTTGACGAAGTGCATCTGATCGAACAACCGCCGCTGCTGTATCGCCTCCTTTTTCCGGAGGCGATATGGCGCATACGGCACCGCTCGCGGCGTACGGCGTATCTGACCTTTGACGACGGTCCGATACCTGAAGTGACGCCTGAGGTGCTCGGGATACTGCGCCGCTATAATGTCAAGGCCACATTCTTTATGGTAGGCGACAATGTGCGGCGCCATCCCGAACTGCTTGCGGCCGTGCGCGCCGACGGCCACAGCGTGGGCAACCACACCATGCATCACCTGCAGGGACTGCACTGCAACTGGCGTGTCTATGCGCGGGATGTGTTCGAGGCCGACCGTCTTATCGGCTCAGACCTGTTCCGTCCCCCTCATGGCCTGCTGAAGCCGCATCAGATGCGGGTGATGAACACACACTTCAACATCATCATGTATGATGTCATAACCCGCGACTACGCCCGCAAGCTCACGGCCGACGATGTGTTCGAGAACGTGCGTCGTTTCACGCGTCCGGGCTCCATAATCGTGTTTCACGATTCGCTTAAGTCGCAGGAGCGCATGCTGCCCGCGCTGCCGCGTGCCATAGAGTGGCTGCTGCGGCACGGATATTCGCTTGAGGCGCTCCCCGAAAATCACCGTTGATCCCACCACACACAATGACAGCCGCCGCGTTAGACAGTATGATCAGGTCGGCCGGGGCCTTCCGTCATGCCGTTTTCAGGGCGGTGCCCGTCCAGGCGGACGCCGTGGCCATGTACCGCAAATGGGTTGACGAAGGCCGTTCGGCCCCCCTTGACTATATGGAGCGCTGGACGGATGTCCGCGACGACCCGCGCCTGCTGATACCCGTGGACGAAGGCGGTCCCGCGCGCACGCTGATAATGGCTCTGTTTGCCTATCCGCATCCCTCGCAGGTGCCGGCGGCACACGGCATCGCACATTTCGCCCATGCGGTAACCGACTACCATACGGCACTGAAGGCCGTGCTGCTGCCTGTCGCCTCGTCAATCGACGCTGCTTTCGCATCCGTGTCGCGGGTGCTGGTCGACTCGGCGCCCTTGCGCGAGCGTTATTGGGCCGCGCGTGCCGGTTTAGGCGTGATACGCCGCAACAACCATCTGTATGCAGACGGTTACGGTGCCAATTTCCATATCGCCGCCATCGCTACGAGCGCCGACCTGCCCGGTGCGCGGGAGCTGCCCGGGATTGACCTGCGTGTGGCCTGCGCGCCCGGCTGCCGCCGCTGCGTCGACGCCTGTCCTACGGGGGCGCTGCGTGCCGACGGCACACTTGACTGCAGCCGCTGCCTGTCGTGTGTGACAATCGAAACGGCCCGTGCCGAACAGCCCGCGGGGCTTCCGCGCGCCGGAGCTGTCTTCGGCTGCGATGTCTGCCGGAGTGTCTGCCCCTATACCGCGAATTCCATGGCGGCACCGCTGATTGACGGACTGCGCCCAAATCCGGCCCTGGCCGAAGCCCCTGCATGGCAGTCGATGACGGCTTCGCAGTTCAGACGCCAGTTCGGAGGCACCGCCTTGAGGCGTGCCGCGCTAAAGGGTATACTTAACAACCTGCGCTATGCCGCCGGGGGGTGATGACGTGACGGATGTGGCTTCCGAGGGTATACCCCCGGCACATGTGATACGTCGCGGATTATCCGCGGCTGAAAAACCGGAGGGAGCCTGTATTACGCGGCACTGTCGGAAATTTTTTGTATCTTTGCTGTTCCCGACTCAAAAAAAATCAATAATAACCATAAAATTTTTATAGCCATGTCAAATACGATTATTATCAATATAGTGGGTTATCTGGCTTCGATAGCGATGGTGATGGGCTACCTGCCGCAGGCCATCGCCACGATACGTACCCGCAACACCGACGGCATAGCCATGTCCACCTTCCTGATGATGGGCACCGGTTCGATTTTCTTTGTTATCCAGGGTGTGATGCTGCGCAACTGGCCGCTGGTGATAACCAATGTGATCACCACCATTAGCTCGGTGATTATTTTTGTAATCAAAATACATAACGACAGCAAGAAACGCAAGACGGGGCGCCGTTAAGCCCCTGACGGCTTCCGGTCAGAGGGCCATGCTGCCGGGCAGGTCGCGCAGATTGTATCGCGATGCCATGGTCTCGCCGTAGGCTCCGGCGCTGCGCAGCGCCACGAGAGAGCCGCGGCAAAGGGCCGGCAGGCGTAGGCCGGTGCCGAATACGTCCGATGACTCGCATATGGGCCCTACAACGTCGTATACATCGGCGGGAGCGTCGGGCGACGATATGTTCTCGATTTTGTGACGGGCGCCGTACAGGGCCGGCCGCAACAGGTCGCTCATGCCGGCGTCGATTATGGCAAACTGCTTCTCCACGCCTTTCTTGACGTACAGCACGCGCGAAATCAACGAGCCGCACTGAGCCACAATCGCGCGTCCGAGTTCGAAATGCAGCTGTTGGCCGTCGCGCAGGCGCAGATGCCGCCTGAATATCGCAAAATATGATTTGAAATCGGGCACCGGACGGCTGTCGGGGTCGTCATAGTCGACGCCGAGACCTCCGCCGACGTTGATCGAGGCGAAGTATATGCCGCGGTCGGCAAACCGGTCCTGCAGCTCGTTGATTTTGTCGCAGAGCATGACGAACGGCTGCATGTCGGTGATCTGCGAGCCTATGTGGAAGTGCAGGCCCGTAAGTTTTATACCGGGCAATGACACGGCCCTGTCGACAACTCCGTCAAGGACACTCAGGTCGATACCGAACTTGTTTTCGTTCAGGCCGGTGGTGATATACCGGTGCGTGTGCGCGTCGATATCGGGGTTGACGCGCAGGGCCACGGCGGCGGTGAGGCCGCGCGCCGACGCAAGTTCCGATATAATCTCCAGCTCGGGCAGCGACTCCACGTTGAAACAGCCGATGCCTTCGGTAAGGGCGTAATTTATTTCGTCATCCGATTTTCCTACTCCGGCGAATACTATCGACGCGCGACTGAAGCCGTTCGCCACCGCTGCCCTGATTTCGTTGCCGCTGACGCAGTCTATGCCCCAGCCGGCTTTCTGTATGTGTTCGAGTATGGCGGGGTTTGCGTTGGCCTTGATGGCGTAGTGGATGTGGTAGCGAGGGTCGTCGGCCTGAGCTTTCGCTTCGGCTATGGTGCTACGCAGCAGCCCGAGGTCGTAATAGTAAAAAGGTGTCTTGGCTGAGTTGAAACGGTCGGTTGGAAAATTCATGGTTCGGGATGAATTTGATTGGGCCGCTGATGGCCGGCGGCCGGATACAAAAGCGCCATTACGGAGAGGTAATGGCGCTTCGAATTATGTCTCCGTAAATTTTTCGGGTGCAAAAGTACTCAAAAAACTCAGGAATGTCAAAGAAAGCAGACCCTTTGCTTCAGATTCCGTAAATTGTGCTTCAGATTCTGTAAATATGGTAATCAGGGACGGGTCAGCGGACAAGCACTTTTTCGGCCCGGCTGCCCTGACGGCGGATATACAGACCGCAGGCAGGATTGTCGACGCGGCGTCCCTGAAGGTCATAGTAGAACACGGGAGCATCCTCATCGAAACTGTCGCCGAATCCGGGCAGATTGTCGACAATGATGTCGTCGATTGCGGTCGTGCCGCCGGGGGCACTGACGCTGAGGCTGCTGGCGGGGTCATCCTTGATGTAGGTCAGTGTCAGTGTCGGGTTTTCGAGGCGCCCTACCCGCGATGTCGGCTCATTGTAATGAGTGGTGAACGCGTGGGGCGTGGACTTGGAATACAACTGGTTTGAGCGTACGTGCGAGTTCTTTTTGGCAGCCGCCTGCTCGAGGTGCAGGCTGAATACCGATACTGAGGCCGCACGCTGTACTCCGGCGGTACGGCAGTCGAGGTATGCGTGGCCGTGGTCCCAGTCGGGAAGCATTTCGGTGAGGTCGGCGTCGTTGGCGCCGAGAATGGCTTCTTTGCCGTCCGAGGACACCACTACGAAGTGGAAGTTGCCCAGAAGGCATTCGGGTTTCAGCTCGTAGGTATTGTCGCTCTTGTAGTCGAGCCGGATGCGCTTGTATTTGGGCTTGCCGTTTTCGTCGAAACTCTCAACGATGTCTTCGCCCATATATTTGGCATAAAGCCGGTCAAGTGTCTCGTTATTCTCTTCGAACTCAAGGTAGATGTCGGGTGCGTCGAGCGTGCGGCTGACGGTACACGAAATGGGAGACTGTTTGATGTTGCGTTGTGTCCAGGTAGATATCTTATAGGATACGGAGGTTTTACCTTCGGCAAACGTAAATACACGGCCGTCAAATGTGCCGGCGCCTGCGGTGAAACCCGAAGCCGTGGTTTTGGTGTTTTTGTCGTTTGTCAGATTTTCGTCATCGTCGAAAATCGTGAACGACTGCACGTGTCCTACGCGTGTGGTGTTGGTAGGGACTGTAGGGTTGGTGGGCTTTGTGCCGGCTGTCCAGGTTCCTGTGCCGGCATCCATCTGCGAGACATTCATCGACAACAGAGAGCCGTTTCCATAAATGAAAGTCTTGATATAGGGCTTTTTCAGGCCCATGTCGGGGTCATACACCGGCATTACAAGCTTCTTGATCTGCGTGCGGTCGACGTTGAGCACAATCTGCCGGTCGCCTGCGGTTCCGTTGGCCATGTCGGCAGGCAGAATCAGCTCCTGCAGGTTGGTGTGGCAGCAGTGTACCTGGGTAAGGTCGGGAGCGCTCTGGGGCAGCCGCAGTACGCTCAGGTTGGGGTTGCCATAGACTATAACCTGCTTGAGTTTGGTAGATGAGGCCAGATTGAGGCCCATCAGGTCGCATTCGTATAGATATACGGTTTCCAGATTGGGACAATTCGAGCACGACACATGACGCAGATTTATGCACTGAGGTATCTTTAGGGCTGTGATTGCAGTGCTGTCAACTAAGACTGTCGTAAGTTTCGCTTTGTCATAAGCTCCTTTTGAAACAGCTTCACCATCCTGTGCGAAAAATTGCAAAGAGCGGAGGTTGGTAAGGCCGCGCGCATCGAAATGCTTGCAATAATTGGCGATACCTGTGGCGTTGATTGAAGTCAGCTTCTTGAACAGACGCAGGCCTTTGGTGTCGGTTACGTCGGAAGTAAAATTGAAGGTCGTAGGACCCTCGACATCAATACATTCTACTCCGTCGACCGTCTTGATAAATGCCTTGACGATATTGTTCTTCCTGAAGAAGTCCATCATGCCCTGACTGAAGTATTCGGTAGTCATCGGCACATATTTCTCTGCCGAGGCGCAGGTTGTCGCAATCAGCGCGACGAGAGAAGCCCAGAATTTGTGTGTGGGCGATAAAAACTTGAATTTCATTGGGTTAAATGTTTTTCCGTATGTGGGAAACCGAAAATAAAAGAAAAATGGTGAAGATTGGAGATGCAAAATTACATAAAATTTCGCAAACATCATCAAAATCAGCCTTTTGTGGCACAAATTCGAATTTTCGGCGACAAATGTGCCAAAAGAGCCGAAAAGAAACATCAGCCCCAAAGTAATGGCGCATGTCAAATCATCGCCGGGTGACGACAAACAGTCCGCCATTTGCCGACAACACAATCGCCGGTCACCATTAACTTACCGACCATCACACTTCCGCGTGCCAGGGGCTACTGTGCGGAAATGAAGGCGGCTATGGCGTCGAGGACCTCGGGTGCGATGGTTTCGCAGATTTCGCTGTATTCGGCGATTTCGCCGGTGGCGGCATGCTGCAGCAGGTGGTTGAGGCCGGGCATACGCATGACGGTTGCATGGGGTACGAGCCGCTGTATGGCGGCGAGGTTGTCGGCATCGACCTGTATATCCTTGTCGCCGTTGACGGCCAGGACGGGACATTGTATCCTGGCCAGGAACTCCGCAGGGTCCAGAGCCACGAAGGTGTCGAACCAGAGAGAGCGTGCCTTTAGGACGGCTTTTACCGACTCGATAATCTGCGGGGGGACAGTGATGCCGGAGATGCGCGCCAGTTCGTCGGCATCTATGGGCGACGGAACGCCGTCGCGCGCCTGTGCGGCAATGGTATCGTACAGCAGTCCGATGAGTCTCAGCGAGTTTTCGGTATCCGAGTCCGACAGGTCCAGGGCGGCGAGGCCATGACGGTTCTGCCGCATAAGTGTCTCCTTGCCTGAGAGGGCCATGCCGGCCAGCGAGACGATGAAATCGGCTTTTCCGGCCGCTGCGGCCATAAAGGCTATGGTGCCTCCCTCGGAGTGTCCCAGTACACCTGTTTTTCCTACTCCGGGAACGCCGCGCAGCAGCTCCGTCGCGGCCAGGGCGTCGTCGCAGAAGGTATACGTGGTAGCCGAGGCGAAGAGGCCTCCCGATTTGCCGGTTCCCCGGTCGTCGTAGCGCAGCGAGGCGATACCGTTGCGGGCCAGCCGGTCGGCTATGACGGCAAAGGGCTTGTGGTCGAAGATTTCTTCATCGCGGTTCTGGGGACCGCTGCCGGTGACCATTACCACGGCCGGGAAGCCCGGCGCGGCGTTTGCGGGCAAGGTGAGGGTGGCGCTCATCACGGCGCCGTCCGGAGCGGCGAAGACGGTGTCGGCCGTAGTGTAAGGGTAGGGGGGAGCCGGTGTCTGCGGGCGTCGGACGCCGGCGGCGGTATCGGGCACAAGGTTCAGCGTCAATGTGTACGGGCCCTGCTTGAAGGTGCCGGTTATGGCGCCTTCTGAAATGCGGCCGCTGTACGAGGCCCCGATGGCGCTGCAGGTAAGCGACACCGAGTCGGCCGTACACACCGACACCCGCGCCGGGATGCCTTTGGCGCCTTGCGATGGCGAGTCAATCGTACAGAGGGTGCTGTCGCCGTCCTCGGTAAAATTGAACATCAGCGGCAGTCTGATTTGTGCCACCTCAAGTTCGCCGCGCCAGGCTCCGGTAAGGGCCGCGCAGTCGGCGGCCGACAGCATGACGGCGCCGGCCACGGCGGCGATTTGTGCGATTGTCTTTACAGGGTGCATTTAGTATAAGGTATGTAGTTGTCTCTCTATAGGTCTGACGCCGGAAAAGCGGTAAAATTACAGTCGTCCTTTGTCATGAGGTAGAAATGTACGGTGCGGATGTCGCCCAGTGGCGACGTGACGCCGTAATCGGTATGATGGTATCGGAAACCGCATTTTTCGACAACACGCGCGGATTTTGAATTGCCGTCGAAGTAGCTGCACCATACGGCGTCGAGGCCAAGCGGCCCGAATGCCCGCCGGAGCAACGCCCGCACCGCCTCGGGCATATACCCTTGACCCCAGTGCGGCTTGCCCGTCCAGTAGCCGATTTCGGCCTCGCCGGACTTTATGCAGCCGTCGTTACGTGTATCGCACGGCATCAGACCGCAGGCACCTACCGGCTCGCCCGTGCTCTTGAGCACGACGGCATATGTCTCGGGTGCGGCGAAAACCGTGCGGATAATCTCGCGGCTGTTCTCCACCGAAGTATGGGGCGGCCACCCGGCCGGAATGCCTATATCCGGGTCAGCGGCATAGCGGTACAGCGCCGGCGCGTCGGCCTCGGTCCACTTTCGCAGTATCAGTCGTTCAGTCTCAATCATATATCATGTTGTATCGCAGCAGGGTTCTACATGCAGCCAAGAGCAGTCAGTATCCGAGCAGCCGGCCACAATCGTGCCAGTCTCCGATCATTTCGCCGCGCTCGCTCGCCTCGATAAGTTTTGACAGCCGGTTTTCGAACAGTTCGGGCTTGGAGGCTACCCGATGGATATTGTCAATCCGCACCCTCCGGTACAAAGGGGGAAAGCCGCAGAAGTTTTTCCAGGCGGCGGGGCGCTTCCGGAAAGCGGTCATTACTTCGGGGGCGATGACAAACGGAGCCTCGAGGTCCGGGCAGACGGCGCGCCCCCGGTCGGTCATCAGTCCGAGGCGCTCCAGCCTGCGGCAGCGCTCTTTGTTGAGCTCGGTCCATAGCCCTGATTTGGCGCGGGGGCCGAAGCGCTGCAGCGTGACGCCGTCGACGCTCTTTACGGTGGAGTCTATCCATCCGAAACACAGGGCCTCCTCGACTGCGTCGAGATACCACAGGGCATCCGCAGGCGGTCTCTTTCCGCGCTTCACGGCTATCCAGCACTCCTTTTCAGTGGCGCTGTTGTTCATAAGCCATTCGCGAAAGTCATTGCGGCCGGTTATGCAAAGGATATTTTTCGGGGTCATTGAAGGGGTGAGCAAGTTCCGGAAATCAGTTCGACAACGGCACGGACGAGCCGCTTGTGCGACAAGCCCGTGCAATCGCAAAGATACACTCTTTTTCCCGGCGGCGCAAACCGCGGCCCAAAAACACAGTGCCCCCATGGCACGCAAGGGTCTTTTAAGTGAAACTTGCGGGCATTGATTGCGACCCTCGAGGTTGTCGCAGCCGGTTTTTTAGTGTGCGTCGCCTGAGGGCGCTCCCGCTGGGCGGTAACGTCCTGCTGTCTCTTAAAAACGGCGTCGTCGGTAGTTGTTTTCGCGATATTGAGTATTTTTGCGGATATTTCCGATATGCCGATTTTTTCAGGTCACTTATGAAAAAATTCATTCTCTTAAAATATTCCGAAGGATGATGTGTCTTAAAAGATGGAGCAGCTCCCGTAAAACAAACTTAAAAATAACGGATAATGAAAAAGACGATAAAGATAACAGGCATATTATTTCTATTCCTGATAGTGTTTCCAGCATTGGCCGGGGTCGCAGTGATGTTGTTATGGAACAGTATCCTTACGGATGTATGCGGTTTTGCCGCCGTCACGTTCTGGCAGGGAACGGGGCTGTTCGTGTTAGGCCAGATTCTTGCCGGGGGCTTTCTGCTTGCTCTGTTTTTCATCGGTGGCGGAATTCATGCTCTTGGTCATGGTCACGGCGAGTGGAGGAGGCATTGGCACGATATGACCGCCGAACAGCGGCGTGAGTTTGTCAGCCGGCGCCGTCGCGAGCACTTGGGTTTCAGAAACGGCAAAAACGACAGCAGGAATGCCGCTGAGTGACAACATCGGTGATATTGTCGCGGAGTATACTCCTCGGCTTCTCGGGTATATCCGTTCGCAGGTCGACAGCCGTGAGGACGCCGAAGACATTCTTCAGGATGTTTTCTATCAGCTTGCCCGGGTATCGGCCGGCGACGGGTCGGAGATAGAGCGTCTGTCGTCGTGGCTGTTCCGCGTGGCCCGCAATTCAATCCTGAATTTCTGGCGTAAAAGGCGCGAGGTATCGTTAGATACCGAGGACCCGGTATGCGAAGAGATTGCCAGAACGCTGTTTTGCGGTCCCCCGGATGCACCGGATACGGTTTTTCTCCGTAATCTTGTGTGGGAGGAACTTGATGCGGCGCTTGCCGAGTTGCCGCCTGAACAAAGCGAGGTGTTCTGCCTTACCGTCTTCGACGGTATGCCTGTAAAGGATATATCCGCTGCCACAGGTATCGCGGTGGCCACTCTGCTTTCGCGAAAACATTATGCCGTCAAGCATCTGCGCAGACGGTTTCACGACCTTTATGATGCTCTGATAACACAAGACTAATCCTTTTTTCAAATGTACAGACAATCAACAATGTGGGCACTATTGTGCGCCACAGCACCTTTTGCGTGTCCGCAGGAACCGGCAATGCCCGGTCCAATTCCTTCGGATACACTGGAATACTCGGTTTCGCCACAGTTTTTGAACGAGATTGTGGTCACGGCATCTCCGGTTATCAACAAGACTGACCGTAAAATCATCCGACCCGCCGAAGAGGTACTGCGCTCCGCCGCAAACGGTGTAGACCTGCTGAGGAAGCTACAGCTGGCAGGAATATCGGTAAATCCGCTTACCAACGATATAGCCACATCCGGTGGTGGAACTGTGGTGCTCTGCATCAATGGGGTGGAGTCTACTTCGGCGCAGATTTCCGCAATAATACCCTCGGATATCATACTCTGTCGATTTGCCGGAAATTGGCGAGGACAGAGGCTCGGGGATATTGTCAGGAGCCAAATAACACTTAATAATTTCAAAGAAACAAGACATGAATAAAAAAGTATCACACCCTCTTTTCAATCCGCACAAATGCACCGCCTGCTGGAAATGCGTGGAAGCCTGTCCCTGTAACGCAATCCGGAAGGTGAAATTTCTATGGCACCGCCACGCGGTTCCGGCCTACCGCGAATGCAAAGGTTGCGGCCTCTGCGTACGTGTCTGCCCCAACGGCTGCTTTATTTCTAACCGGCAAAAAACAGAGTAGCTGCCCAGACCGAGAAGTTGAAGAGCCGGTAGATTATTAAGCGTTTTGGAAAAGAGAATCGGACTTTCCCACAGATTATGAATAAGCAAACGGCCAAAGTGCATAGACTCAATTTCACAAAGTGTATTCTGTCAAAATCACCCTAAAGTCAAAACGCAATTACCACCTGCAAGCCTCATATTTTTGAGGCGGCAGGGTTGAAACGGCTGAAGAGGAATTTCAGCCCAGAGCAATACAAAACACAAAAGGAGACCGGTGTCTCCCTGAGATTTACTGAGTATCTACACTCGTCTGTGTTAAAGATTAGCAGCCGTTCAGGACGGTGCTGGTTCGCGGCTGTTCTTTCGGAATTCAGTTGTTCTTAGTAATTTTGCAATCTAAAAGCTCATTAAGATCATGACAATACCGTAATGATGACAAGGGCTATGATAACGGGCGAAATCGCTCACAACATTCCGGTGTGCAAGTCCGCCAACTCTTTCAAATAGAAGGTCGCAAGGAAATGAAACACAATTCAGTAGCAAAGAAAGCCATTTCAGCATTTCTCATTTTGCTGGCGATGGCCGGGTTTTATGGAGCAATCATTGCTCTATGCAATCAATATCTGCGTGAACATGATATGCTTACCAAATCATCCAAGTTTATTCTCGGTGTATTTATGTTTGCCGGATTCTATTTCATTTACAAATGGTTCTCGAAACGGATCGACACAATTCAAAAGCACAGCGATTGATGGGTCGCGAAGATAATGAATACGGCGCCCCCCTGTGATGATATGATGGCTGATTACAAGCATCATGTAAACACTGGAGAAAACCATCTCCCCAAATCCGCCGACCCGATGCAACAACGTGTTGGCGCGGGTGTGGTAACATTGTAAAGTAGTGTTGAATAAAACCGATAGTTCGTTGATAATTAGCATTTTGTTATGGCGACACCGGGGCCGCGCCACGGATACAAGGGTTTTCGGTTCTTTGCTCTCTACGGCACCCGAAAGCTCACTGTCGCTCACTTTTGGAAGCAACCAGCTGAGCTATGGCACTTTACCCATTGTCGCGGATTATATAGGTAGTATACGTCAATCGGAATGTATATCGTTTTTGCGGTTGTATTGCTCCTCGCTTGTTTGAATATATCTAAATTGAAGGTGTGACCAAAACATGCCCAGATTTGTGGGTGAAGATAAAAAGAAAACTTCCGACTCATTGATATTCAATAAATTGGAAGTTTTTCCGGTGGTGCCACCAGTATTGCTTGTATTTATACATTGGTGTGATAATCAACGACATGCAAGCTATAATGTGGTGGATAATATCATTTGCTCCACTGATATCTTATGGCATTATGGGCATTTTGCACAGGACGTTTCTTGCGCTCATACCACTTGCCGATTTTCAAAGTTCTCTCTGATATTGCAAAATTAGCAATAATCCGGCATAATTACAATGTCTTATTTGTTAAAAGTCTATTTATCAATTTAACAAAGTAAAATCCATCAAAGACACAAAATGTAAGTTCCGACTTTTCAAAAGACTTGATGCCTTACCTGCGGCTTAGGCATCAAATCAGGCATCAAGTTAATCTTTTTTTATTATTGCAATATATTTTTGGTTACGGCTTGTGGGCTTATCTAGAATAGTCATTTGGATGCGAGTGCCAAGAAGAGGAGTCAAGTATCGTTCTCTAAAATTCTTGACATCTTTAAATCCGCAATAGGCCGCTATCTCTGCTCCAGATCGAGGACCCTTGCAGAATTCTACAATCTTTTCCTCTATCGATTGACTTAGGGGTTGACTTAGGGGTTGACTTAGGGGTTGACTTAGGGGTTGACTTGTGCCTTTCGACAAGTCGGAGTCGTTTGTGGCGTGTATATTGACGCGAAATGCTGTGATTGTATTCACGTCAAACTCTGCCGGTGGGTTGCCGTTATTTTTCAGCATCTCCTGCACGCGGGTAACGCCACGGTTGAACTTGTTGACATACTTCATTACCCTCATGACTTCTGCCACGAGCGGGTTGCGATAGTCATTGACCGACGGGAAGTTCTCAGGACGGGCTTCGCCATACAGTCCTCCGGCATTCATCACTTCGATGTAGTCATCGAACTGATACAAGCGTATAGGCATATTAGCTTGATAATCCCTGTGCATACAGGCGTTCATCACCAATTCACGGATAGCACCCTCCGGATAATTCCAGACAGTGCGTTCACGGAATAACGATTCCGGAACCGGACGCTGTGTGATGATGGCATCCTTTACAAATGATTCCAATGTCGGCAACATCTTATAGAGAGGGCCGGCAAACTGACGTTCATTAAGGATGTCGCCTCCTTTGTCTTTCCCCGCAAATCGTACGAACTGCACATAATCGCCGAGAAGAAAATATTTGGGATTAATGCCGAAAAGGATTATGCCCGCGTAAGTCGGGCAGTCATTGTCGCGGTCGTAGAGATGTATTGATGCAAGTTGCTCTTTAATATCGCGTTTATCCGTTGCAAGCGTTTCCTTATCAAACACCATCGGGAGATATTTAGACTTGATGTAATCAATATCCAAATCTTCCAGTTTGGCGTTTAGGCAAGGTGTCGCGTCAAAGGTTGCCATGAATGAACAGCGACGTTCAGCAAGGATTCTCTCCTCCGCTTCAGTAGCAATGTCTCTGCGAGGTCCGACACGTATAAACACCCTGCCGCGATAGCGGACAGGAGGCAAATCGGAAGGTCTGACCTCAGCAACCAGCAAATCACCTTCAGGAAACGAAAAACGTTCAACCGACATGGTTGGCAACGGGAGTATATTGCCGTCAGAACGGATGCCTGCAATCTTCTTAAGCAGGGCATCGTCAACCTTCATACCGGCGATACTGCCATCATCTTTTGCTCCGATAATCAGATAACCGTTCTTGCGGGAGCCGGGCATATCGTTGGCAAACGCGCAGATTGCCTCACAGAACTTGTCCATGTTGCCTGTGCTGACAGTGCGTTCCACGCGATACGATTCGGTGGACCTCAGCAATTCCAATATCTCCTCTTTAGCTATCATTCGGATTTATGGGTTGTCTATATGCAAAATTACAAAAAATATTTCATCCAACCGCTCATGGGCCAACATTTTATCTGAGATATATCCGTTGCATCCTCCAATGAAGAAATCGCTCCGACAGACCATTGAAAGTCAGCCGGAGCGATTGAGGGGGATGGTTACTTGAACGGAGGATGATAATTCCGGTGGAGATAGGCTTCTATTTCATGTTCAGCGTAAAGGATTTTGCCTTCGAGGGAGTAGAATCCGAATAGTTCTTTCAACCGGTAGTTGGCGTGAGTGGATTTACTGACCGACAGGCGGCGTGATAATTCTGAGTCGGATAGGAGTCTCAATCCGTTGAACATCGGCCTTGACAACTTGGCAAGGTCTTCCGCTGTTGACTTGATTTCGGCGCATAGTAATAAACCTGTGTTTTTTATCCCACAAACACAGGTTTATTACTATGCGCCGGAGTCACTGATAAAAAATTTTTCATCTTTCGCCTTTGCAATCTCTATGCTTAAACACAGGTTTATTACTATGCACCCAAAACAAGACCAGATGTGTGGGTGAAGATAAAAAAGAAGCTTCCAACTTATTGATATTCAATAAATTGGAAGTTTTTCTGTGGTGCCACCGGGAATCGAACCAGGGACACAAGGATTTTCAGTCCTTTGCTCTACCAACTGAGCTATGGCACC
>CAZETN010000005.1:0-16620 GCA_964514475.1 uncultured Bacteroides sp. | reverse complement strand
GGGGGGGGGGGGGGGGGGGGGGGGGGGGGGGGGGGGGGGGGGGGGGGGGGGGAACCTCCGGATTCTCGGAAATCTCGAAGGCGAAGCCGGCTGGACCAGCACACCGGGCACAGGCGTCGCCATGACGCGCGACGGCAACACCTTTACGGCCCGTGGCGTCAAGTTTATCGCTTATGACGGCGAGACACACAGCTACTTCAACATCACCGACCACGTAGGCCAGACCTGGGACGAGCTCAACGCCGGCGCAAACCGCTTCGGCGCTGTCACCGAAGGCGAAACCGTGGCATCGGGCAGCACAGTCGACATCAGCCTCTTCGCACGCAACGTCAACGCCAGCGACTGCAAGTCATGGAAGGTACTCCCGGGCACATACAACCTTGTGGCCGACATGGCCAACAAGAAACTTAACGTATCCAAGAACACCGGTATCGACGACATAGCGGCCGACAGCCCCGAGGCCGAGACGGCCTACTACACCCTTCAGGGCGTGCGCGTATCCAGCCCCACCCCCGGGCTGTACATCGCCGTACGCGGAGGCAAAGCCACCAAAGTCATGATACGCTGATACACCTGCCGCGGGAGCATCCGCGCATCCCGCCGGCCTTACGCACGCCGCCGTCCCTTTTGTCGCCAACCGCGCAATAAACGGGACGGCGGCGACGTTATTGTATAGATGAAGTATACCGTAAAGACCCAGCTGCTGTTCGCGCTCGCCTGCCTGGCGGCCGCCATTGTCGTTTCGGGCTGCAACGCCCGCAAGCGCAATACCGCCGCCGCACGCCAGTATACTGCCTTCATCACCCGCTACAACATCCACTACAACGGCGACAAGCACTATCGCGAGACCCTCGCCGAAATGGAGAAGAACTACGAGGACGACTATACCGGACTTGTATATACTCATCCCGCCGAAGCCCGCGCCAACGAAAAGGCACCGCAGCCTCAGGGCGACTTCACGCGCTCGATTGAGAAAGCCCAGAAAGCCATACAGCTGCGCTCGATCACAAAAAAACCGGCCCGCAAGCGCGGAAAATCGGGCGATCCCAAATACAAGGAGTGGATGAAGCGCGAGGAGTACAATCCTTTTCTGCATAACGACTGGATGATGATGGGCCGCAGCCAGTACATGAACGGAGACTTTCTGGGCGCGGCGGCCACATTTTTCTATACCGGACGTCACTTCAGATGGTTGCCGGCAACGGTGACCGAGGCCCGGCTGTGGCAGGCACGCTCGTACCTGGCCCTGGACTGGCTGTTCGAGGCCGAACAGATACTGACACGCATAAAGCCCGACGAGCTCACCACCGGCGAACAGCAATACCTCTATAACCTGGAAATGGGCGAACTGCTGGTACGCCAGCACGAATACGCCAAGTCGGCCCCATACCTCGAAAAGGCCTCCAAACACGGTTCGGCGGCTCAGAAGACACGCATAGCATTTCTGCTCGGACAAGTATACGAGCGCGCCGGCGACCGGCAGGCCGCATACAAGGCTTTCGGACGCGCCGCCTCCGCCGCGTCGGCGCCCTACCGCACACAGTTCAACGCACGCATACGCCAGAGCGAAGTGTTCAGCGGCAGTGACATCACCGACGAAGTAAAGGCCCTGCGCCGCATGACCCGCTACGACCGCAACAGCGAATACCTCGACCAGATATATTATGCCATCGGAAATCTGTACCTGAGCCGGCGCGACACGACCGAGGCCATACGGAATTATGTCCTCGGCGCCGAAAAATCGACCCGCAACGGAATCGACAAGGCCATACTGAACCTGCGTCTCGGCGGCCTGTACTACGATCTGGGACGTTACGAAAAGGCCCAGCCATGCTACGCCGAGGCCGTACCGCTGCTGCCCGAAAACTATCCCGGTCTGGACACGCTCAAACGCCGCAGCGACGTACTTGACGAACTGGCTACCTATTCGCAGAATGTCACCGAGCAGGACTCGCTGCTGAAACTCGCCGCCATGGACTCGGTGGCACGCATGGATGTAATCAACCGGGCCATCGACAACCTCAAGACCCGCGAGAAACTTGAAGCCGAAGAAAACGCCCGCGCCGAATACCTTGCCCAGCAGCAGGCCAACGGAAGCAGCACGGGCATCAGCAACCAGGCCCCGCAACAGTTTGTCATGAACACCGACAACTCATGGTACTTCTACAACCAGAGCGCGCGCACCGCGGGACGCACCGAATTCCAGCGCCGCTGGGGCTCCCGAAAACTCGAGGACAACTGGCGACGCCGCAACAAGGCGCAGTTCAACAGCGCCGACTTCGAAGGTGGCGGCCAGGATGACGACAGCGACAGCGAAAACTCTGATGCCGCCGACAACGGCGCCGACGAGCAGACCCCCGAAGAAAAGGAGCGCCTGAAACGCGCCGACGACCCCCACTACCCCGAATATTATCTCAAGCAAATTCCCTTTACCGCCGAGCAGAAAGCCACGGCCAACGACGTAATACAGGAAGGGCTGTACAACATGGGCGTGATCCTCAAGGACAAGATGGACGATTATCCCGCGGCACAGACCGCCTTCGACCGCCTGCTCAACGACTATCCCGACAACATATACCGTCTGGATGCCTACTACAACCTGTACCTGATGTACATGCGCAAAGGCCCGCGCGCTGTAGCCGACCGCTACCGCAACCTGATTTTGAGCCAGTTCCCGCAGTCAAAACAGGCAATCGCCCTGCGCGACCCCAACTACATCGAGAGCCTGCGCGCGATGGAGACCGAGCAGCACGATTTGTACGACCGCGCATATCAGGCTTACATGGACAACCGCAACAGCGACGTACACGCCATCTTCGCCGATGTGTCCGAACGCTACCCCATGACAGAGCTGATGCCGAAATTCATGTTCCTCGAGGCGCTGGCATACGTCACCGACAAGGAACCCGAAAAATTCAGCGCCACCCTCAGAACCCTGCTCGAACGCTACCCCGACACAGACCTTACGCCCACCGTTTCGGCATGGCTGACAGGCCTGGCGAAAGGCCGGAAGCTACAGACGGCCGAAAGCGGCTCAAACATGCGCGGCATGGTATGGGACATCAGTCTGGGAGCCGATTCGGCGGCGATAGCCAACGGCGGTCAGGGCGTGCAGTTCGAACTCAGGGACGACGACCGCCAGCTGCTCATCCTGTCTTTCCCGACCGACGCTGTATCGGCCAACGAACTGCTGTTCAACGTGGCGCGCCACAACTTCAAGTCGTTCGTGGTCAAGGACTATGACCTCGAGTTCCTGAACTTCGGGCGCCTGGGCATGATTGTCATCCGAGATTTCGCCACCATGGGCGAACTCAACCACTACCGCAAGGTCATGTCCGGGTCGGCCGACTTCCGTCTTCCCGCGGGAGTACGTCCCGTAGTCATATCGGTCGCCAACTTCGACGCCCTGCTCAAGAGCGGCGCCACCCTTGACGACTACTTCCGCTTCCTTGACGAGCAGAATTACATCGACGCCCAGCAGGACCTCCTGCCCTACACTGAGATTGAAACTCTCCCCGAGGCAGAAGCCCGGGGGAATGAGGAAGTCCCGGAGCCCGCTTCTGCCCCTGCCGCCCCTGCGCCAGCCGCTTCACCTCAGCCTCAGAAGGCGCCGAATGTCCGGGGCACTCAGAGCACCCAAGGCGCCCAAGGCAACACGCCGGACAAGGGGAACCAGACTACCCCTCTGCAGCCTTACGATCCCGGCAGCGAGGGCGACGACCCCGACTCCGACGAGCCATAATTAAAATATCAACGTAAAAACAGAATAATCTTGGCATTCAATATCCTTTGGGCCGACGACGAAATCGACCTGCTTAAACCCCACCTGCTGTTCCTGCGCAACAAGGGATACGACGTCTCCACCGCCAACAACGGCCGTGACGCCCTCGACATGGTGCAGTCCGGCAACTACGACCTCATAATCCTCGACGAAAACATGCCCGGCCTCACCGGCCTTGAAACACTCAGTGCAATCAAGCAGTACGCGCCGCACATACCGGTGATAATGATTACCAAGAGCGAGGAGGAAAACATCATGGACCAGGCTGTCGGCAACAAAATCGCCGACTACCTTATAAAGCCCGTCAATCCCAACCAGATACTGATAGCGCTCAAGAAACACCTGCACAGCGAGCAGCTTGTCAGCAGCAGGGCCACCACCGACTACAGCCGCGACTTCGCGCAACTGTCGCAACTGATAAACTCGGCTTCAGGCATCGACGACTGGGACGACATATACTCGCGGCTCGTCTTCTGGGACATGGAACTCTCCGAGAGTGCCGCCGGCATGGCCGACATGCTGGAGATGCAGAAAAACGAGGCCAACTCCGAGTTCAACAAATTCATCCGCCGCAACTACGAGAACTGGGTCAGCGCGACAGACACCCCTCCCGTTCCCGGAGACGGCACTCCGCTCATGAGCCCGCGTGTGGTGCAGGACTCCGTCTTTCCGCTGCTCGACGCCGGCAACAAAGTGTGCCTGTTGGTAATCGACAACTTCCGTCTCGACCAGTGGCGTGCCGTACAGCCGCTGCTTGCCGAGTCGTTCACTTTCGACGAGAAGCTGTATACCTCCATACTCCCCACTGCCACGCAATACGCCCGCAACGCCATCTTTTCGGGCCTGATGCCGGTGACAATAGCCCGAATGTTCCCCGACCTGTGGGTCGACGAGGACTCGGAGGAGGGCAAGAACCTCAACGAGCGTCCCTTGCTCGAGACACAGTTCAGCCGTTTCCGCCGCCAGTGCCGCTTCAGCTACAACAAAATCAACGACGCCCAGGGCGCCGAGCGCCTGCTGCGCGACATAAAGTCGCTGAACGCCAACGACCTCAACGTAGTCGTTTTCAACTTCATAGACATGATGAGCCACGCACGCACCGAGTCGAAAATGATACGCGAGCTTGCCGGCACCAACGCCGCCTACCGCTCGCTGTCGACATCATGGTTCCGCCACTCGGGCGCCCTCGACTTTTTCCGCGCGGCCGCCTCGATGGGATGGCGCATTGTGCTCACCACCGACCACGGCACCATACGTATCAGCAACCCTGTAAAGGTTATCGGCGACAAGGCCACCAACACCAATCTGCGCTACAAGGTAGGCAAAAACCTGGCCTACAACCCGAGACAGGTGTACGAAATCAAACGTCCCGAGCGCTTCGGGCTGCCGTCGCCCAACGTGTCCAGCACGTACATTTTCGCAGGCAACCACGACTTCTTCGCCTACCCCAACAACTACAACCATTACGTCCAGTATTATACCGACACATTCCAGCACGGCGGTATCTCGCTCGAAGAAATGCTGATACCCCTCGTGACTCTGAGCCCGAAGAATTCTGTCAGTTAAGACCGGCGATTTTAATTCAGGAATTACCGATTGCAATTGGTAATTCCTAATTTTTTCTTATCTTTGCAGCAAATCCTTGACCTTAAACTTATGAAAAGACTTCTACTTGCTGTAATGGCCGCCGGCGCGCTGACAGGCGCGCACGCACGCGGTACGACCTGGGACATCCAGGGCATCACCTACCATGTCGACACCACCTACCATGCCGTCATCGGTCCGGGCATGACACGTACATCCGTCACGCTCAGCCAGGGCAAACGCCCCCTGGCCATATATTATACCACTGCCGACATCTCGAACCCATATTGCGACGTACGCGTAGTGATGGGACAGGGCAAGACCAAGGGCTGCGAAGTACTGTCGCGCCAGATGACCCGCAACGAGACTCCGCAGGCACAGTACATCGCCGGCACCAACGCCGACTTCTTCTCGGACACGGCGCCAATCGGCACCTGTATCTCGGATTCGCGCATCTACAAGACCGCCAACAACTCGTGGGTATCGTGGTACATCGACGCCGACAAGAACCCGGGCTTCTACAAGGGCTTCAACGGCACGGCCGTGTTCCCCGGAGGGGCTACCCACGCCCTTAACGGCATAAACGACGGCCGGGGCGAGAACCAGCTCATAATCTACGACATCAATCTCAACGGCGCCAATTCGGGCACCAACTCGTACGGCATCGATATCCCTGTGCGCGTTGTCGAAGGCAGCGTAGGCTTCGCCGGTTCCGCCGTGCTCGAGGTGACGGGAGAAGCCAAGACCGCCGGGTCGATGGCAATTCCGGCCGGAGGGTACGTGCTGTCGGGCCATGGCGACGCCAAGACCCTCATACAGGCGCTTAAAGTAGGCGACCGCGTCAGCATCACCGCCAATCCTTCGCTCAACGGCGCTGACATCACCCAGATGGTATCGGGTACACCCCTGATTGTATCGGGCGGCAAAACACTCGACACATCGGGCACGATGGACATGGCGACCCAGCTGCATCCCCGCACGGCGGTGGGCTACAGTCAGGACGGGAAGTCGGTAGTGCTGCTTATTGTCGACGGACGCCAGGCCGGTTACTCGGAGGGCGTCACTTTCATGGAACTGGCCGACATCATGCGGCATGTAGGCTGCTACGAGGCCGCAAATCTTGACGGCGGCGGCTCGTCCGAGCTATACACCAAGGCTCATGGTGTGGCCAACAAGCCCAGCGACGGCTCCGAACGCGCGGTGACCAACTCCATCTGGAATGTCAGCACAGCCCCCGCCGACAACGAAGTCGCCTCGATAGCTTTCGAGAAACAGTCGGTGACTCTTCCGCATTTCGGTTTCTACACCCCGGTAATCTACGCATATAATAAATATGGTGTGCTGATAGACACAAAGGTTGCCGACTATACACTGAGCGGCGACAGCGACATGGGCGAGATTGTGGCCGACGGCAAGCAGTTGTTCGCCAACGGCAGCGGCACACATGCCCTTACAGCCACATACCCGGGCGGAATTACCGCCACCTGTGCCGTCACCATCGGCGAAGGCAATCCCCGCGCACGTCTGGATGCCGTCTATGTGGACTCGTACCGCGATTACACCGCCGAGGTAGTGACCATGCTCGACGGTATCGAGATGCCCATCGACAATACCGCCCTCAGCTGGTCGACCGACGACACCTCCGTCGCCACCGTCGACAATGCCGGCGTCATTCATGGCGTCAGTAATGGCCGGACAACAGTAAACGGAAAGTTAAGCGATTTTACGATCAGCATCCCCGTACATGTCGAAATACCCGAAAAACGCCATCTCGGCATCGGCGACCGCAGCGATATGTCGGGCTGGGGCACCGGGACCTCTCTTAAAATCACTGAAATCAAAAACGTGGACGGTAATCCCGAGGCATTCGATGTGGTGTACAACATAACATCGGCACGCGGAACAAAAGGCCAGATCAATCCCGGCACCACCATGCTGGCGCTGCCTGACTCGATACGGCTCGTCATCAATCCCGGCGATATCCCCCTCACCAAACTCGACGTACGCATCGCACCCAACGGAGCCAAGGCCGTCTCCAATACATACACCGTCGATTTCAAGGCTAATACCGACAATCAGATTCTTGTTCCGGTAAGCGACTTCTTCGATGTCGACGATTTCATCAACTATCCTGCAGTATTCACCGGATTTTCGTTTTATCCCGCCAATCAGGCCACTAAATCCACCACCCTTCGCGTAAAGGCCATGCAGGCCGTGTACACTGCCCTCAGACCCGAAGCCTCGGTCAGCGACATAATTGCCGATGACAGCGGCATCGACGGTCCGGCACGCTACTATAATTTACAAGGCCAGCCCACAAACCCGCAGTCGGCGGGTCCGGGGCTGTACCTGCGCCGTCATGGCAACAAGACCGAAAAGGTAATAATCCGGTAAAAGACCGTTTCTAAAACCAGCACATCCGGTGAGCCGGACAGGCTGCCGCTTCAGCGGCGGCGATGGCGGCGCCAAGGCTTTCGACAGCTTTGGCGCCGTCAGTCGTTCCGTCGGGACGGGCTATGCCCAGCAGAGTCCACATAAGGGCCGTCTCCAGATATATCGCCGATACGGATGCCCTGAGTGCGAAATCGGCGTACTCCTCATTTGCCTCCTTGAGGACGACCCCGTCGACACGGGAGGCCATCGCCGCACAGGCACCGGCAAAAAGCCGGCGCAAGGCTGCCTCGAGGTCTGTCCCCACAAGGGTATCGCGCGCCGACAGTACGCCGCGCAGACCGTCGGCAGCATAGATGGCGTCGAT
Organism: uncultured Bacteroides sp.; assembly: GCA_964514475.1. GTDB lineage: Bacteria > Bacteroidota > Bacteroidia > Bacteroidales > Muribaculaceae > CAG-873. The sequence goes on along the minus strand of CAZETN010000005.1, from coordinate 8,497 downwards.
GACACGGGCCGAGGTTATACGGATATCGGTCATGCGCTCTCACCTCCTTCCCGGGGCCGGTCCATCACATGGTATTTGCGCAGAAGCTGTATGGCCCGCGGTATACCGATATAAAAGCGCGTCGCCCCGCCCTCGCCGAATACATGCAGCAAGGCATCGGGCAGTGAGCGCCGACAGTCATCGGCCATCTTCGAGGCCACTCGGGCCGCCAGGTGCTTCATGCGCAGCTGCCATGGCTCGGCCCAGGCGGGATCGATATGCTCGCCCTCGCGCAGCATTCGGTACAGTTCGTTGAGGGCACGCGGATAACTGATGTGGAAACCGTCGGCACCGCCGTATACGGTGAGTACCGCCACGCGCCGCGGAGTAGGCTCGCATCCGCGACGACGCTCCTCGGCAAGGATGCGTCGCGCACGGCGCACAAAGTCGGCATCTCGTTCCGCTGTTATTATTTTTTCATTCTCAATCATTTTTCCTGTAAGTTTAGAGTTCGTTAATATGGTTGGCTGACGCCGGCAGTCAGTTGCGCGGAGCGTTCAGTGTGGCGGCAAGCGCGTCGCGTCTGGCCGTAAGGGCGTTGAAGGTATCGAAGATGTCGGCCAGGGCGGCAGTCGAGCTGGCAAGCTGGCTCTCGTACAGACCCGCGCCCCCGTTGCCCGAAGTAGCGCGTCCGAGCAGCGCATCGCTTACGCCCGATACATCCTCGAAGAGTTTCAGTTCGAGTTCGAGCAACCGGTGGGCGCCTGCATCGGCACTGTTGCCGACAACCTGCTGAGGCAGAACGCCGTTGCGGCCGTTGATGGGGATGACGCCGTCCGCGGCGCTCCAGCGCCGGCATATCTCCTCCCAGCTGAAGTCGTCAACCTTCTGGTCGACCGGAAACAACAGCACTCCCTTAGCCGACGCGCCCATCATGCGGTCGATGAGCATAATCAGGCGGTTTATATACTTCTGCTGGTCTATGACATCCTCGACAAAGGGATGCACCTCGCCGTCGGTATACGGATAGAAGCGGAACACAAACGGATGCATGCGGTGCTTCCATGGCGACGCATATTCGGCCAGGACATCGCCCGAAGGAGCCAGCCAGCGGCAGTGCCACTCGAAGCGCGAGCCCGGACCGACAAGGGCATCCAGTGTCCACAGCTCTATCAGGCGGCATTTTCCGGGCGTACGGGCCACAAAGAAATCAGCGGAGGTCCCCGCAAGAGCCGCACCGGCAATCCGTGAGGCCGAATCGGCACAGGTTCCGGCAACGAAACGGCGCCGCACGGGATTGTCACCCGCAAATCTTGCCATCACCTGCGCCGGGCTCATGTCGTGCAGCATGCCCAGCATCTCGACATCGTTGCCGCGGGGATCGATGAAGTCGCCGGTGAAAAAATCGCAGGGATTGACATTGTCCACCCAGACGGCGGCTCCGGACGGCCGGATGTCAGGGACAATACGCTGTACTGCCACTCCCGAAATCAGGAATTCCTCAAGCAGGCGGCTGTCAAGTTCCGGCAGGTCGTTCACTGCGGCCAGCGAACCGGGACGGATGTCATAACGTCCGTTTTCGCTGCAGACGGTACGGTATCTGCCTACGATGGTTTTTACAAGGCGCCGTATCAGATTATTGGTCAGTGGCTGACGTCCGTTTGCCAGCATCATGTCGCCTTCGCTTGCGCTGTAGACGCGTCCGGGCTCGGCCGGATCGCCCCATTGGTCGCCGTAAGTAAAACGCTTGAAGCGTTCGCGTCGCCGGCGAAGCCCCGCAGCTGCCGACCACGCATCGTGCGCCGCTGACAGCAGCCTCTTGTTGTCGTTATTCGGATTATTCATATTTCAAGGTATTTTCGGAGACGCGGCCAGGGATGAGGCCAAGCGCCGATTCGTCGAACACATACTCCTCGTCGCCTGGGTCGATGACTGCAGTCAGCGCCTTCAGCACCGGCGTCCGCGAAGAATAGATATACAGGATACCGTCAACCGCGAAAGCCCGCGGAGCAGCGTCACAGCCGCGCACGTAGGGATTGTACACGCGCCCGGGAAGACGGTCGGCAGCAAGCACGGGCACGGGCGCCGGGGCGCCCTCGAGCAGCAACGACACCATACGGCGTACGTCGCGGGGCAGATGAGCCGTCCACAATCCCTGGATTTCGGTCGCCACCGGATGCACCTTCGCCGCTATGTCCGTAAGGGTAAGATAGCGCAACGGCGCCGTATCGAGCAGATTAAGATACCACTGCCGCATCTCGGTGGCGAGTCTGGCGGTGACATCCGCGCCATCGAAAATCTCGACCGAGCAGTCGCCGCGTTCCGGTTCAAGCCCTCGGGCACTGCGCCAGTGTCCGAGCATCGCATCAAAAGAAAGTGTCATAATCAGTCAAGGTTTCAGAAAGATCGGGCTGACTCCGGTCCGGCGTCAGCCCGATCAGACATTCTAAATTCGACATTCCCGGCTGCAATGGGCCTCAGGCCTTTGCAACGATGCGGCAGTGGGCCTTGGGGTGACGGAGCACCAGACACGAGGCCTCGGTGATTACTATGGCATCGGTGTTACGCTGGCCGCTGCGGCGCAGGTCAAGAGTCTCGGTTTGGAAAGGTACGTGGCAGTACTTGGTCAGACAGTCGGGGTCAAGTACGAAACCGTCGTCGCTATGGCCGCACTGGTCAAATATTTCTCTGTGGATAACATCCAGCGAGCCAAAGTTGGAGCGGATTTCCTTGAACTCGATACCGAACTTGACAAAGGTCTGCCCCGCGTCGATGTTCTTGTCGTAGTTGATTTTGCTCAGTTTTTCGATAAGGCCCGAACCGCCGACAAGTATCTTGCGCGAATTGCCGCCGTGGCCGGTGAACACCTCGCGGCACAGATCGATGAGCCTGGCGGCGTCAAGACCGCTGCGGCTGTACTCGAAGACATGCTCGGTCTGGTTCCAGATACCGCCGGTAAGATAGATTTCGTCGTGCTTGAGGGGGTCGGTTACCATAGCCTTGGTGCCGAACAGGAAATTCTTTTCCATGCCCTGGCGCATATCGATTATGGCCACCTCTTCCTGGTCGGAGAAGTTCCAGCCCACTTCCTTGTTGGCGAGTTTCTGGAAGGTTGACTGCTCGACCTGCATCTTGAAAATCTGGCAGTAGTTGTTGCGCTTGACGGGAAGCGCCTCGAACTGGGCCGTCTGCACGTCGAGTTCGGCGGCAGCACGCCCCATGCGCACCACCTCGGTGCCTGCGTCAAGGGCGCCGCATGACAGACCGCCTTCGTCGTCTACGCTGACACCTATTGCCACGGCAGTGACAGCCTTGGTGTCGGCCTCCAGGACATACAGGGTAAGCGGCGCTCCTCCCGGCTTGCCGTCGACAGGAACGGCAGGAACAAGAAGTGTCTCGGTAGGCGAAAAAATCGCATTAGCGTCCGTATTGAGCGTAACCACCACATCCTCGCCTCCGCTGTAGCCTTCGGCCGGAGAGTTGACGGCCTTGGTGAGTTTTGCGCTTACGGCCTTGACGTCAACGGCATAATAGTCCACCTTCATGGCTCCGCAGGGTCGCGAGCCGGCACAACGTGACAACTGGTCGATCGGTGTCGCCATAGGGCGGATTTTGACGATACGGTCATCGATTTCGTTACGCAGCAGTCCGGGCACATTGCGGTCGGTCACAGCTGTTGTAAGTACTTCGCCGGAGACATTCACTCCATTTTCGGTTTTTTGAATCATAACTGGTTTGAATTAAAAACAGTAATAAAATGGTAATAATAGGTTTGAAAAAAATCAGACTTTGTGTACGTCATCCCAAAATCCGGGTCTGATATATGACAGAAAGGCTGGCCGCGAGGTCTGTGCCGCATCGTTTCCGAGCATGGACATGTATGCCGCATGCCGCGGGGCGGCCGCACTGTCGGCGCTTTCCGACAGGTCGGAATTCTCTGCGGGCGTCTCCTGACCGACCTCCTCTGCGGCCTCGGACGCCGCCTCCGGGGAGGCCGGAGCCTCTGATGGACTCAATGACTCTGCCTCCTCCGGGACGCTCGCGGGGGTCGCTGTCTCGGCAACGGCCGGGGCCGCATCGGTCTGTATGGGTTTCTCCACATTCTCTTTTACAGTTTCCATAATCAATCTTTCAATAACATTTTCAACAATCTTAGACAATAAAAGTTAATATTTACACCACAAAGATACAACATAACCCCGCTCAAAACAAGTACTCACAAGGATATTAACAATATTTAACCAGCACACATTATCTCGTTTAATGTTAAAACAGCAACTTCGCAGCTGATTGACTGAACATTAAGACCTGACTTCATGTTTTTATTTCAAAACCGGATGCCGGGAGATTGCGGACGTCGGCGACATGCCGGATAAGAAATCCGCCTACGAGCATCTGAAACCGATGCTGCCTGCCGTCAGGTAAATGTCCACTCATTCTCCCTCTCTCTTCTCGGGATGCTATGCAGAACGGCGACGAGGGTGCGTCAGACAACTCAGTCTGCCGCACCCTCCGCTATTTTCAAAAAAAATATTATCTTTGCAGATGCGGTCCCCGAATACGGACCTCAGTCCCGAAAAACCTTAAAATCCGATTATGAATACCAAGCTCCTTAGACTCAAAGGCGCGGCAGCAGCCCTGATACTGACGGCCACGCCGGCCCTCGCCCGACAGGAAATTCTGCAGGGCGTAACTTTCAACGTAGACACGGTGGCACATTATTATATAGGCCCGGGGGTGACACACACGCGCCTGTTGTGGACACGCGCCGACGGCACATCGCGCAGTTTCAGCTCATACTCCATCGACATCGACCGCACCGCTCCGGGAGCCGACAAGGTGCGCCCCAAGGTGGAGATAGGCAACGACCAGGTGCGTAACGCCGAACGCGTGTCGGACATAGCCGCCCGCAAGACAACGGACGATGCCCAGTACATCGCCGCCATGAACGGCGACTTCTTTATAACAAGCGCCTTCAGTGCCCAACACGAAATGGGAAACCAGATTTTAGGCTATCCCAACATGACCTGCGCCATCGACGGCATGTTGGCCGCGCCAGACATCATTGACATCTCCAGCCGCGAGAACGCTCTGATTTTAGGCACGGACGGCCAGATGTGGATCGACGCCACAGACATGCGCTACCGCATCCTCAACAACGACGGGTCGGCCATGATCGGGGCCTATGCCGTCAACTATCCACGCAAAGCCGACCAGCTGGTACTGTACAACCGGTTCAACGGCACATCCACCCGTACCGACGACACAGGGCGCGAACTGGTTCTGCGCCGCGTGGACGGACAGCCGGCCGACCGGATAAACAAATCCACAAAATACGAGGTCGCCGATGACTGGCGCCAGGGCGGCGACACCGCCATCCCCGATGACGGTTACGTGATTTCAGCAGGGCCTCAGTATTCGCACTCAAAATACAACGACTGGCTCAATTCGCTCAAAAAAGGCGACATAATCAAAGTGCGCATCAACTGCGACCTGCCAGCCTTCGAGAACCTGCGGCCCGAAATACTGGAAATCTGCGGCGGCGACGTGCGCATACTCAACAATAATGTCGTCACGACCGAGGCCATACGCTGGATCAACACCCCATCGTCGCTGTACTCGCGCACACTGGTGGGATACAGCCAGGACCGCAATCACCTGGTATACTGCTGCGTCGACGCCAGCGACGGTATGGGTGGCTCGGGCATATCATACTTCGAAGGCGCCGACCTTATGCGGGCCCTCGGCTGCTGGGACGCCCTTGACCTCGACGGCGGCGGCTCAACTGCCATGTGGACTCCGACTCACGGATTTCTCAACCATCTGCGCGACGGATCGGAGCGGGCTGTCGGCAACGGTCTGTTTGTACGCATGGACACTCCGCGCGACCCGGCAATCGCCTCGATACGCTTCGCCGACTGGGCTGTCACTCTGCCCGAATACGGACAATATGTTCCCGTAATCTACGGATACAACAAATACGGCCAGCTCGTGAACACGGCCGTCGACGGCTACACTCTGTCGGCTCCCGCTGAAATGGGATATATCACCCCCGACGGAAAATCGCTGATGGCCGAAGGAACCGGAACATATGCGCTCAAAGCCACCGTAGGCGACATGGAATGCACCATCCCGGTAACCGTGACCGGATCGGCCGAAGCCAGCGTGCGATGCCCGCAAGTACTGCTTGACGGTCACTACGAATACACAGTCGAAATCGAGACCCGGATGGGCGACAAGATAATGGCCATTTCGCCACTGGCATACTCGTGGACGTCGTCCGACCCGTCCGTGGCCACTGTGGATGCGGACGGACATATCCGCGGAATAGCCGACGGACACACCGTAATCACCGGTACCCGCGACAACCGGACCCTGACGGTAAATGTGACGGTAGAGATACCGCGGATGCACTCGGTGTCGCTCCTCGGAACCCCCGACGACTGGACGGTAACCAAATCGGGACTCGGAGCCACGCCCGTCCTGCAGCCCGCTGCCGACGGCGGCTTTGACATCGGATACAACGTAACCTCCACCCGCTCGCCCAACTTCACCATGTCGCGCGTCATCACGCTGTGGAGCCGTCCCGACCAGATTGAATTCAACATCGACGGCGGCGACAAGCCCGTGCGCTCGGTACTCATATCGCTGCAGCCCGCATATGCCGCCAAAGCCGTTTCGGTGACTACCACCCTCGGCGAGAACCGGCCCGTAACCATCCCCCTGACCGACATCCGCGACATCGACTGGACACGCCCCGACGCCTTTCCCCTCACCCTCAGCTCGGTGCGCGTACAGCTCAAGACCGGCGCGGCCGGCGAAGGCAAACTGCGGTTCGGGAGCCTTAACGCAGTCTACAACACCGTCGACGCCGCAGTCAGCGACATCAGCGCCGACCCGGACGCCGGACTATGGGCCGCCGAATACTATACCATTCAGGGCCAGCGCATACACAGCCCGCAGCCGGGCACCCTGGTCATCGAACGACGCGGCCCCCACGCCCGCAAAATCGTAGTCCGCTGACCTCCAAGCGCTAATTACGGATTTACAGCCACACATCGCCCGCAGTCCGGGCGATGTGTGTTATTTTTTCTTAATAAGGAAAAATTTCCTTAATGGGGCTTCAAAAACGCTTGTTTGTTAAATTTTCTTTGTATATTTGCAGTAGATAAAAAAGGTACACGTCTAAGGTGTTTACCGGTTGAAGGCTACAAAGCCTTTGATTGCTCTGTAGCTGAACACTTTAACATAAAACAAATATACATTTTTTACATTTTCATATTTTGACCATGAGCAAGATAGAAGAAGTCAAGCAGGCCCGCCTCGCCCAGGTAAAGGCAGACCTCGAAAAGTACGGCATCAAGGACGTAAAGTCCGTGCAGTACAACCCCTCGTACGAACAGCTCTTCAAGGACGAGACAATCCCCACCCTCGAAGGCTACGAAAAAGGTGTCCTCACCGAGCTCAATGCCGTTGACGTGATGACCGGTGTATACACCGGCCGCTCGCCCAAAGACAAATTCATTGTCCTCGACGAAAACAACAAGGACAAAGTGTGGTGGACCACCGAAGAATACAAAAACGACAACAAGCCCGCCACCCAGGAGGCCTGGAATGCCTGCAAGGAACTGGCTCTTAACGAGCTCAGCGGCAAGGACCTTTATGTTGTCGACGGCTTCTGCGGCGCCAACAAGGACACCCGCATGGCCGTGCGCTTCATCGTTGAAGTGGCCTGGCAGGCTCACTTCGTAACCAATATGTTCATCCGTCCCACCGCCGAGGACCTGGCGAACTTCACCCCCGATTTCATCGTTTACAACGCATCCAAGGCCAAACTCACCAACTACAAGGAACTCGGCCTCAATTCGGAGACTGCCGTTGTCTTCAACACCACAAGCCGCGAGCAGGTAATCATCAACACCTGGTATGGCGGCGAGATGAAGAAAGGCATGTTCTCGATGATGAACTACTACCTGCCTCAGAAGGGCATCGCCTCGATGCATTGCTCGGCCAACACCGACATGAACGGCGAAAACACCGCCATCTTCTTCGGCCTCTCCGGCACCGGCAAAACCACCCTGTCGACCGACCCCAAGCGTCTCCTTATCGGTGATGACGAGCACGGATGGGACGACAACGGTGTATTCAACTTCGAAGGCGGCTGCTATGCAAAGGTTATCAACCTTGACAAGGAATCTGAACCCGACATCTACAACGCTATCAAGCGCAATGCTCTGCTGGAAAATGTTACCGTTGACACAGAAGGCAAGATCGATTTCAGCGATAAGTCCGTTACCGAAAACACCCGCGTTTCCTATCCGATCGATCACATCGAAAAGATCGTTCGTCCGGTATCCGCTGGTCCCGATGCGAAGAATGTTATCTTCCTCTCTGCTGATGCATTCGGAGTTCTGCCGCCCGTATCCATCCTGAATCCAGAGCAGACCCAGTATTACTTCCTGTCCGGCTTCACCAGCAAGCTGGCCGGTACCGAGCGCGGCATCACCGAACCCACCCC
>CAZETN010000004.1:0-18062 GCA_964514475.1 uncultured Bacteroides sp. | reverse complement strand
AATCAAGTAATAGAACAATTGAGATTAATCTTAACATTGAACTCAAATCAGAGCCGGTTGAAGAAGATCCCAATTTGAAGCCGGAATCTGTAATCAATCCTAAGATCCAAGAGGATGATCTATTTAATACATATGTTGAAGTGGATGAAATACCCCGAAATAATAAAAACGATGGTAATCAAACTGTAATTACAGCAGGAAATAGTACGGGCGATTTTATAAGGGTACGTAAGGATAGAGCATATACGGAAACGGTTTCTCATGAAATAGGTCATACTATAGGACTTGAGCACTCTTGGTCAGGAATAATGACCGCAAATGCGAATGATGTAAGACGTAACAAATCGCTTGACTTAAAGGCGCTGGCGCGGGATTTGAAGAGTATAGCGAATAGTAATGGGGTGGTGAATGTTATTTTACAGACGAATTATAATATTGACTGGAATACAATTATTATTAATCACAAAAATTAAGACAATGAGACGGATAATTAATGTTGTGCTGTTTGCTGCGGCCCTGAATGGCGTGTTATGCGGTTCTGCTCAGATTGCTGCCGATACAACACAGACCAGATTATATGACCGTGACTCTGTTGCGATAGCGTCGGCTATTCCCGATAGGGTTAACCTGGATGATTTGAAGGCGTTTGGCAAGAAAATGAGGGAAGATCACGTGATTACGAGGGAAGAAGATGAGATTTACACAGAGATGCTCCGGAGATGTGAGCTTCCGCCAAATATGAGGATGGCGCCGGCTTCCGTGTTTGTCGATACTGTCACTATTGTTGAACCATATCTTGTCGAGGATAACGATGTGTATTATCTGATTGAAGCCAAGGACCTTGATTTTGAAAATCCCGGACAATCGCAGAAAGATAAGCCTTGCTTTGCCACATTCTTACCCGGACGGATAGTGGATGTAATATTTTCATTGCCGCCAAAATTGAATGTCAGTTTGATTGACCGAAATTTGTTGAATATAGACGAGGATGTCAATATTGAACTATATAAAAAGTGCAAGCGCGGAAATATATCTATTTACTGAAAAAGTGACAAAATTTCTGATTACCTTAATGCAAATCAGTGAGTTAAACCAACGGCTTAACGTGCATTATGATTTTGAAGGCAAAAGGCTAAAAAATCTCCCGCATCCCGTTGTACAAAACAACATGCCGTATTCGCAGTATATGCTTGTAGCCACTCCGTTGATGTCTGACGAAGGTAAATGAGTCCGGTGCTGTCACAAAGTTTTCTTTATGGTAAGTATATAAAGAAAATGAGGCAGTCGGGGTGATTGCGAAATCGGAGGCGTCGGGAATGCTTCTGCACCATATTGAAAAAGGGCGCCGACGGCGCGACTCCGGCGGGTGCCGGGTCGCGCCGTCGGCGCGGTATTTCGGGGTTGCCGGCATGTCGCCCGGCAACGGGGCGTCTTACCTGACGAGGACTTTGGTGGCGTGGCCGTCGACGGTGACGATGTAGAGCCCGGGGACTACGCGGAGGCCGCTCTGCAGGGCGCCCTGCATGTTGTAGACGCTGACGGTGTTGTATTCGCCGGTGATGATGATTTCGCCGTAGCCGCCGGTAACGGTGGCGGCTGCAGTGCCGTTGCCGCCGTCAGCGATGATATCGTCGACACCGGCGGTATTGAGGGTTGCGAATACTGCGTAACCGTTGGCGGGTACCGAGGCGCTGACACCGGTGGTGGTGTCGTTGAGCTTGCCGGCTGTGAAGTTGGCCGATGCGCAGATAAGCTGACTGTTGGAGGCCTTGAGCACGGTGCTGGCGGCAGCTACGGTTTTGGCTGTTCCGGAGTAGGCCGGGTTGATGAAGGCCATGACTTCCTGGTCGCCGTTGGTAAAGCGGATTATGCGGGGTTGCGAGTTGCTGTTGGTAAATCCGGTGTAGGTGACGGTGCCGTTGATGAACAGGTCGGGGTTCGAAGTACGGAAGTTGCACAGTGCCTGATAGGTGTCGTGCAGGTGCTTCTTGTTTGCGTTGTTGAGGTTGTCCCAGACAACTTTCTTGGCATCGGTGTTGTTGCTGCCGTCTGAGTTTTTGTTGTTCTGGTTGTCGGCGAGTTCGCCGAACTGCCATATCATCTTTGAACCGGCTGACATCAGCAGCTGTACGGCAATCTGGCCGAGACGGTTGCACATGTTGGGTTCGTTGTTCTTGATGGCCGAAGCGCCTGATGTGACGGCTTCGTAGGCAAGGCGCTGCTCGTCGTGGCTCTCGGCATACGAAATCAGCGAGTTTTTGGTACGGCTGCACTTTTCGTCGTCATAGTAGACGAGGTTGTTCGAAGTGCTGCCCTTGGCGTAGTTGAGCGAGTTGCCGCTCTGGTTGTTCCAGTTGAGCTGTCCGTCGGCTGCCATTTCGTTTTCTTCCTGCATTCCGGCAAGGTTTTCGTTGATGTGAATGCCATCGGCCTTGATGTCGGTTATGTGCTTGTGCAGGCGTGTCATGACTTCAACACGGCTTTTGTTGTATCCGTCGGTGCTGCCCGAGTATGAAGTGCCAAGACCTTTTACGAGGTCGAAGCGGAAGCCGTCGACATTGTAGCTGGTCATCCAGAACTGCAGGGCGTCTTTCCACTGTTGCTGCACGAGCGGGTTTTCCTGCTTCCAGTCGTTGAGCACGCTGTACGAGTGGGGTGCGGTGGCGTTATAGAAGGGGTTGGCCGAGATGTCGTACATCTGGTACCAGGGATGGAGTCCGTCGCTTTGGTTGAATACGATGTCGAGCACGACGGCCATGCCGAGCTGGTGGGCTTCGTTGACAAATGCGCGCAGGTCGTCGGGCGATCCGTAGGCTTTGTCGAGGGCCATGTAGAAGTTGGTGTTGTAACCCCACGAGTTGTTGCCGTTGAACTCCATGACGGGCATCAGTTCAATGCAGTTAACGCCTAAGCCTTTGAGGTACCAGAGCTTTTTCGAAGCCTCGCGCAGGGTGCCTTCGGCGTTGGCCTGTCCTTCGGTGCCGGTAAAGTCACGGATAAGCAGCTCGTAGATGATGAGGTTGCGGTGGTCGGGAATTTTGAAGTCGGCGAATTCGAAGTTATCGAAATTTGTCTTGTGAACCGCCAGCACAACGTCGTCGAAACGGTCGTAGGGGTACTGGGGCATGTCGGGCCATACGCCTTCGTTGATCCATTTGTCGCTATAGGGGTCAAGTACGAGACGGGCGTAGGGGTCGCCGACCTTGTATTTGGCGTCTACGATATAGTAGTACGGGTACCAGGTGTCGGGGTCGAGACCGCTGACAGTGGTGAAGAAGTAGCGCTGGCCCTGGTAGTCCTGATACTGCATGACGTTTTTGTCAAGCACCTGATAGTCATCCCATGACGGAACCATGACCACCGACGATTTGCCGGGGGCGGCAAAGCAGAAAGTCACCGATCCGTCGGGGTTGGCGACCGCACCCATTTTGGGTACACCGCCGGGATAGGTGCCCGCAGTGGAACTTCCGGGATAGGCGAAGTTCATGACTTTCTCGAGGTTGCCCTGGGCCGAAGTGGCGGTGGCGCGTACGGTGTAGGCGCCTTGGTCGCTGAAGTTGTAGGATGCTGTCAGTTCGGTGGCACCTGAAACCTCCTTCACCTTGCTGTCGTTGACATACAGTGTCAGTGTCGACGGGGCCGTGGCGTAGACGGAGAAGGTGACCGTGGTGGGCTGGCTGAGCAGTGTCGACGACGGATTGGACGACAGGCGCATCTGGTATCCTTCGGGTTCGACGTCGACAAAGATGTCGCCGCCCGAGGCTGTCTTGCCCTCTTTTGTGCAGGCGCCGTTGCGGAAGACAACGGCAATGCTTTTGATGTGCTCGTTGGCGTCGGTGATGCCGAAGTATTCGCGCAGATTGCCGACGTTGAGCGCCCAGGTATTGGCGCTTACATAGCTGAGTTTGTATTTTTCGGCGTTGTCGCCCCATTTTGCGGGGGCGTACTTCCAGTCGCTGTTGGATACGGACTTGGTGGTGATTACGCCGATGTGGGCGTAAACGGGGTCGGAGGCGGTGACTCCTTTTAGCCCGTTATTGCCTTCGGGGGCATCGGCATGATAGGTCAGTACCACATTCCGGGTGCTTTCCTGCAGGATGACCGGTGTATGGGTCACAATCTGGGCAGGCAGCGTCAGTGCCATGGTCAGCAATAATGTCGCCAGGATAAATAATTTTTTCATTGGTTTATGAGAAGATGGTAAAAATTGGCAATTAGATTAAAAGCAGAGCGATGGGTATCGTTGATGAAGTATGCCGCGGGAAAATGGCGGCTTTGCCTGCGACCGGCTGCGGTATGCGGTATGTGCGGCGCATGCTTTTGTGATTGGTGGGAGAGGGGGGGCACCGCGGCTGGTCCGGACTGCAGGACGGTAGGATTGAATGAGGTAAATTGTCGGCCGACGTGGCCGTCGGTCCTGTGCGCCGGTGCCGCTGTCTTTCGTGTGGCGGGTAGCGGAGCGTCGCCCCGAGGGCGGGGAGTTGTGGTAAAATCAGCGCGGCACCGGAATTCTCCGGTTTTGTGGAGCTAATTCCGGTGCCGCGTTGTGTTTCGGGCATCGTCTTGCCGTCCGTGGCCGGTATCGGCGTGTCATGCAGTCGCGGGCCCTATGAGGTCAGCGACGCGACACGGGCCGTATTCAGACCTCGGCGAACGGGGTGACGTTGATGAACTGGCGACCGTTGTGGCCCTCGGTGAAGAGGACAGTGCCGTCAACCAGGGCATACAGAGTGTGGTCTTTGCCCATGCCTACGTTGAGGCCGGGGTGGTGCACTGTGCCGCGCTGGCGTTTGAGAATGTTGCCGGCTTTGCATGCCTGACCACCGAAAATCTTGACGCCGAGTCGTTTGCTCTCTGACTCACGTCCGTTCTTAGAACTACCTACACCTTTTTTATGTGCCATGATTCTTAAGTTTTAATGGGGGTTAAGCAATTACTTCCTTGATGGTGATCTTGGAGTAGCACTGACGATGGCCGTTTTTGCGGCGATAGCCTTTGCGACGCTTTTTCTTGAAAATTATCACTTTCTCGCCTTTGACGAGGGGGGGCTGCACTTCGCAGACTACTTTGGCGCCTTCAACGGTGGGGGCACCGATTTTTACTTCACCGTCGGCGTCAAGCAGCAGAACGCGGTCGAATTCGATGGTCTGGCCTTCCTGAACGTCGCCGAGGTAGTGTACATACAGGAACTTGCCGGCTTCGGCTTTGAACTGCTGTCCCTGGATTTCTACAATTGCGTACATTGTATGTGTGTGAAAACTAAAAAGTTAGCCCGTCGGGCGGCTGCCGCGAAAATAGCGGTCGCACTTGTTGTCAAGCCCGGTGCGGAAAAAATGCGCACAAAATTACACATTTTCAACCACATAGCCAAGCGCTCTTCGGGGCGGTCCGGTGTGATGACCGACTAATTAAACTTATTTAACATATGCGTATGCGCCCATAATATCCTTTTTGCTAAATTTGTATACCGAAAAATCACGTTATTATCACGAGAATGATGAGAATCTTGCACACTTCCGACTGGCATCTTGGCGCTCAGCTGTACGGTTACGACCGTACGGAAGACCAGCGTGCCGCCATACGCGATATTATCGCGGTGGCGTCAGGGCGCGACGTGGATGCCGTGGTTGTCAGTGGAGATGTCTTCGATGTGTCGGCGCCGTCGTCGATGTCACAGCGCATGTTGTCCGAATTGCTTGCCGAGATGCGCCAGCGCTGTCCGCGGGCGCGGATAATTCTTACCGCAGGAAACCACGACGGAGGGTCGCGTCTGCAGGCTTTCAGCGATGTTTTCGATATTGCCGGAATAAATGTGGTTGGCCTCGCCGGACGCACCGACTTGCCGTCGACCTTCGTCAGACGTCTTGTGGTGGAAATTCCGGGGAAGGGATATATAATAGCATTGCCGTATATCAATTCGCGCAATATCAACGATGCCTTCCGCTCGGCATTGTCCCGGGCTGTTGACGGTCTCGACCCCGCACTGCCTGTGGTGCTGATGGCCCATCAGGCTGTCGAGGGCTGCGTTTTTCGCGGCCATTCTTCGGTCGGGGAAGCTGTGGGAGGTGTCGCCATGATTCGCAGCGACTGCTTCGGGGGCGTCGCCGACTACGTCGCCCTGGGTCATATTCACAAACCGCAGACTCTGTCCGGGGGCCATGCACGTTATTCCGGCTCGCCGCTGCAAATCAGTTTTGACGAGGACTATGCTCATTCGGTTACGGTTGTCGACATCGCCTGCCGCGGAGCCGATCCCGTCATCGAGGAGGTAGTACTGGAGGTCCGGCGGCCTTTGGTCACTCTTGGTGGCGAGAAGGGCATGAGCGTGGATGAGGCCCTGTGCCGCGCACATCTGGAAGCAGACCCGGCCACGGCAACCCTGTCGCCCGGTAGCTTTGTGCGCATGAACTTCAGCCTCGCGGCCGGACAGATGCTGGAGCCGTCGCTGGAGGCTGAAATCCGCAACTGTATCAGTGAGGCAAGATGTACTTTTGTCATGTCCGCCTTCAGTGTATGCCGCCCCCTTGAAGAGGATGACGGAGCGCATAACCTGACGGTGGCCGAGTTCAAGAAGCTGCGCCCGCTCGATGTGGCCCTTGACTACTGCCGCCGTACGGGCCGCGGACTGACAGATGACCAGATTGCCCTGTTCAACGAGATAACCGCCGGCGTCGAGGCCGGCTCTGATAATGACGACGATGAGACTGCATAAGATAACACTGCACAATATAGCCTCGTTTGCAGACGCCGAGGTGGACTTCGATGCCGAGCCGCTGGGGTCGGCTCCGGTTTTTCTGATCACAGGACGCGTGGGCGCAGGAAAGTCCACAATTCTGGACGCCATCTCGCTGGCTTTGTTCGGCATCACTCCGCGGCTAAAGAGTACGCGCGCCTCGTCGGTATTCGGAAAATTCGACGATGCCGGCGTAATGACGCCGCGTCAGCTGCTGCGTTCAGGCTGCGCCGAGGGACGTGCCGAACTGCTGTTCTCGGCGGGTGGCAACCGGTACCGTGCCGCCTGGATTGTCGAGCGTACCAGGGCTGTCGGTGTCAACGAACTCGCCGACCTCACCAACGACCATATCTATACCGGATCCGAAGCCACTTCGGCGGTGGAGAGCGTCATCGGCATGAACTTCGAACAGCTGTGCCGGACGACTATGCTCGCTCAGGGCGACTTTGCACGTTTCCTGAAGAGCGAGGACAGCGAGAAAGCCGCCATACTGCAGCGTCTTGTCGGTGCCGATATTTACGAGCGCATCGGCCAGGCCATCAACCGCCGCAAGCGTGATGCCGACGCGGAATATAAGACCGCCAAGGCTCTTTGTGATGGTCTTAAGCCACTGAAAGTCGCTGAGGTAAACGAATATAAGTCGAAACTCAGACAGACGCGCGCCAGACTTAAGGTGTTGGAGGAAGAGGCAAAAGCCATCGCTTCCGAACATGCATGGCTGTCGCAGCTGGGGGCATTGTCGTCATTGCTTGATAAAGCCGTTGCCGACGATACCGCCGCCCGTGAGGCTCTTGACAGCGAAGATACCAAAGATAAGCGGCGCATGACGGATGCCTATGCGGTGACGGCTACTGTGCGCGCTGACCGTGCGGCCCTGAAACGTGCCCGGTCCGAAATAAAAACCGCGGAGGCCGGCCTGTCGTCTTGTGCCGGAAAGGCTTTGGCGATGAATGAAAACGTATTCGCCATGCGCCGTAGAATAAGGGATAAGGAATTTGCGGTGCGCGAACTTGACGATGCACTCGCTGCCGGGCGTTTGCGTAAGCCGCTGTACGATGTGGCTGATACTATGCGCGCTTTGGCCGGGAATATTGCTGTGGCAATCAGGGGCGCTGCCGAATGCGGTGCAAAAACGGCCGCCCGTCAGAAAACAATTGCCGAAAAACTGGTACCCGAGGTTGAAAAGGCCGGCAGTGTGGCTGTGCTGGCCCGAGAGGCATTGGCGACGGCCGACAAGGATGTTGCAGACTGCGAGGGACAGCTCGACAGGGCAAAGTTGCCCGAACTGCGTGCGCAACTTAAAGCGCTGGACAAGCGAAGCGCTGACTTGAACGAGATTGGTCGGGACTTCGCTGAAGTCGATAGGCTTGCGTCGGAGTTGAGGATACTCACCGGTGACGCCGATAAGGAAAAATCGTCGTGTGGCAGGCTGGAAGCGCAATTGCCGTTGTTGAAGGAAATGCATGCGCAGGCTGCCGTGTCCCTTGAGTCTGCCCGCCACAATCGCGAGATAACGCTTAAAGGACTGGAAAATGACGTGCACACTCTCCGCGCTATGCTTGCCGCCGGTGATACATGTCCGGTATGTGGCGCAAGGGTGGGGGCAGTGCTTCCGGTCGAGGAGTCTATTCGTGTCGCGGTCGCCACGGCCGATGCCGCTGTAGCCGATATGCAAAAGCTGTACGACGAGAATGGCCGAAAACTGGCTGAGGCGCAGGCCGACCTCCGTAACAGCAGTGTAAACCTGAAACGACTTGACCGCGACATCGAAAAGCACAAAGAAGATTCGGCAAACGCCCAAAAAGCCCTGGGGGCGAAGTGGCGGACTGTCTTCGGACTTGGCGACCCGGATAAGGAAGTGGCGGAATGCGAGGCTGTGAAAGTATCTCGTGAGGTGGCCGTAAAAAACGGACTCATCGCCGCCGCCGAGGTCATAGCCGCACGCCTCGATGGCCTGCGCAAGGTGCAGACGGACAAACGCACCCGACTGAGTGAGGCCGATGATAAATTCAAGGCGGCCAATGACAAACTTACGGATGCCCGTGACGAACTCTCGCGTCTGAAGGGGCTTGCCGAAGCTGCTGTAGCGAATATCACCGCATTAAAGCATCAGCTGGCCGAAATGGTGACGGATGCCGGCGGCGAGTTGCCCGAATCAGGAGAGGAAATATCGGCATACACGCAAGCCATTTGTGACGAAAAGGCTGCCTTCGTCATGCGGGAAAATAACCTCACCGAGATGCAGAGGGGGCTCGAAACGCTGAAAATGCAGTTTGCCGGCGCAAAGACTGCTATGGATGCTCTCAATACCGCTGTCGGCGGGATTGAGGCAACCGGGCATGACGCAGCTTTCATAGTCGCAGACAACGCATTGGAAGCTGAAATACGTGAGCTTATCGTACGTGTGTCGACCTTGAAGAACACCATCTCCGGCTACATGTCAGAGAGTGGCGAAATCAATGCCCGGATTGCCTCCTTCAAGGCTGTGCATCCCGAAATCGGAGAGGATATGATTGTCCGCCTCGAGGAACTTGATGAGGATGCCCTTGCTGCAATCGCCGTACAGTTAAGAGCGCTGAACGACAGGGCCGCATCGGCCTCAGGAGCCCTCGCTCAATGCCGCGCTCAACTTGACAGGCATTGCGAGGCACGCCCGGCGAGATTTATAGACCTTTCCGAGGATGGGTTACCCTCTCTTTCCGAACTCGAAGCCCGGCAGACAGCAATCAAGGGCGAGATAGACGAATGCCGGTCCCTGATGGCCGAAACGGATCAGATACTCAGGACAAACGAGCGCACAGCACAAGAATATAAGGAGAAAAAATCTCGAAAAAAGGAAATCGAAGGAGTCCTCACGAACCTGAAGGTCCTTGACAACTGCTTCGGTACTGCCGACGGCAAGCGCTTCCGCACTATCGCCCTGAGCTATATCCTCGGCAGTCTTATCGAGCGTGCCAACCACTACATGGAGACCCTCACCGACCGCTATCGCCTGTCCGTCAGTCCGGGTACTTTCGTCATACTCGTTGCTGACGCCTATCAGGGCTATCGTCTCAGGCCGACCTCATCCATCTCGGGCGGCGAGTCCTTCATGGTATCCTTGTCATTGGCTCTGGCTCTCAGCGATATCAGCGAAGTACGGGGCGCCGACATCCTCTTTGTCGATGAAGGCTTCGGCAGTCTGAGCGGACAGGAACTCGACAACGCCATCGGCACCCTCCGCAGTCTACACGACATCTCGCACCGGCGCGTCGGCATAATCAGCCACCTTCCCCGCGTCTCCGAAAGTCTGCCGGTCCAGATTCTCGTCCACCGCGCCACCACCACCTCTCCCTCTACCCTCACCGTAGCTGTCACTGATTCCGCTGAGCAATGACGGTAGTCATCGTAATGATGATAATGTTGTTAAAATTGGTTAAATATATTGGTTGCCGTTCATCGCTCCTTAAAAATTAGTATCTTTGCAATTCGCAAACACAACTACGGGGCTGACCGGTTTTGACAGCGTGTAGAAGTGGTGCGCAAGCGTGCAGAGCAACGATGCCAACGCTCTTTAATCTCGACATCGACTTTTCTAAATGGCGAAAACAACTACGCTCTCGCTGCCTGATTGAAGCACAGTAAATCAGCTTTATCTCCGCAACAGTTGCGGAGACGAGACATCGCCCGACCGTCCTTTTTCCGAGACCGGTCGATCAGGCGGTGCAGATAAATCGGAAATAGCCGGGGCCACGCCTCTACCCCCCGGCGAAGTTTTTCGAGGCTAAGGCCACGATTGGTCGTCCCGGCCTGTCGTAGCACGAAAACCAACCGGAGACTACGCACGTAGAAACCGCCCCAATTCCGCGTTTGGACGAGGGTTCAACTCCCTCCAGCTCCACTATGCAGTTCTTTGCCGGGGCAAAGCGCTGCGGCGATTACCGAACTAAATCGAAAAATTCGAGACAAACCTCGGACTATCAGATAGTTCCGAGGTTTTTCGTGTCTAATCCTATCGGATTGAGGACCGGTATAAGACCCCAAAAAGACCTCACCAGACATAGTTTAGGCACTAACCAGGCACTAAGTTTTCAAATGGCGTTTTAGTGCCTGAATAGTGCCTAAAACGCTCTTAAAATCTTTAGTATCTGATAATTGCAAAGTTTCCGTGCCGGTGAAAACGAATGACAGCATATTCTTTGCTTTGGCAAAGCGCTAAAGCGATTAGACACTGAAATCCCGTGAAAAAGTGGTAATTTTGCGATATGGAAATCTACATGGAGACTGAACGCCTGATATTGCGTTTCTGGAAATATGAAGACAGGGAAACTTTTGCTGAAATGAACGGCAATGGAAATGTAATGAAATATTTTCCGGCAACTTTGTCTATTGATGAATCCAATGCATTCGCGGATCGCATCATTGCTGAATTTGAAGAAACAGGTTTCGGATTGTATGCCGTTGAAATCAAAGGAACGGGTGAGTTTATCGGATATGTCGGATTTCATCGCTTTACTTTCGACGCGCCATTCTCGCCCGGATGGGAAATAGGCTGGCGTATCTCGGATAAATTCTGGCATAAAGGATATGCTACCGAGGCTGCCACGGCTTGTTTAGACTATGCCCGAGAAAAACAATTCTGTAACAGACTTTACTCCTTCACTGCCGTCCCAAATGTTCCTTCAGAAAATGTGATGAAACGAATCGGCATGAGCTGTCAGGGGACATTCATGCACCCGGCGTTAGCCGACGGACATTGGCTCAAAGAGCATAAACTATATTCCATCGATTTATAAAATGGCACTGACCAGTCCCGGCAGGACGAGCCTGTGATAAGCCGACAACGCAGGACTGCGGATTATCACTGTCTCGACCCGTGGACTGCTATCACAAGTGGAGAGTGGCATGACCTTTGAAATAGTTATAGGAAGTCGGCGTACTGCACACGTATGAGTGGCAATGGAACGGGAAGGTGAAAGCAGCCTCCCCGATGCTCACCTCCGCTTCAGTGACAATCATCGGTGTGAGCCGGCATATATCGGATGAAAGCGGTGTGAGGTAGAGCGGCTATCGGCAAACGCCTCACACGGCTTTCAGCCCAAAGAAGACAGGCAGGTCTGGCTATGCCTCTCGCAACGAAAAATAAGTAGAGACGACAAGACTTGAACCCTGTTAAAACCATCCGGAAACTTCGATAAATTACAACAGTCAGATATTTATGTGAGCCTGTGTGCCAGTTGAAATATCACCTCAATAATAAACTGCAAGTATATTGATTAGGTGATTTTTTAACTCAATATTTTGAGGAGTCAAACATTTTGACTAACTTCGCGGTTGATATTTTATAAAAATAATCAACTATGGGTGTAGCAACGGCCTCAAAACTTAACAATCTACTTTCCGAGAGTCTTCCCGGCGGATTACTGTTTGCGGGGTGGCTGAGGAATGAGGGCTATTCTTCACAGCTATTGAAGAAATATCGGGATTCGGGTTGGCTTGAGGGATTGGCTCGCGGAGTGATGTATCGCCGCAACGACAATCTTTCTGCCCTGACAGCGATTTACTGCTATAATCATCAGACCGGCAACAATGCCCGCGTCGCCGCTCATTCCGCACTTGAACTTTTGGGCTTCAGTCACTATGTTCCCATGGGCAAGCCTCGACTGACAGTTGCATTTGAATCCGGCAGTGTTGGAGACTGGGTCAAAAGTGAAAAGTTTGATATGACGATTGTACCTTTTCACACGGAAATCTTCAAAAAGCCATTGACACAAGCCCTCCGGAATAATAACTATACTCTTAAAATATCCTCTCCTGAACAAGCTTTTCTGGAGTGTCTGCTACTTGTGCCGGATTATTATAACTACATGGATTTGTATTATATAATGGAGCAACTGACATCTCTGAATCCGGAAAATGTCCAGATCGCTCTTGAAGGCACTTCGAGCCAAAGAGTTAAGCGAATGTTCCTGTATATGGCGGAGAAAGCGGGGCACTATTGGTTTGATATGCTTGATGTGGATAAATTAGGTCTGACCTCATCCAAAATGAAGCTCGTCGATAACGGCGTATATATATCAAAATACCGCATCACCGTTCCCAAAGAATTAAATGATTATGAATGACATATACCACCGACAAGTGGCCCTGCTGATAAGGGTCATGCCACTTGTATTCAAGATAAAGGATTTTGCTGTCCACGGAGGCACCGCAATAAATCTGTTCCACAGGAATCTTCCGAGATATTCGGTCGATATAGATGTGACCTATATACCATTGGAAGACCGTGATACGAGTCTGAAAAACATAAACACACATCTTGCGAGTTTGAAAACGGCTATTGAGAAAGCCGTTCCCGGCATTCGCGTTATCCATAAGCCGGATGTGTGGAAGCTGCAATGTGTCAAGGATGGAACCACAATTAAAGTTGAAGTCAACGGCACGAAAAGAGGGATTATAGGCAGTGTCGAAAAGCTTCAGCTTTGCGAGAAAGCAAAAGACGAGTTTGGCATGACTTGTTATGCCAATATAGTTTCATGGAGCCAATTATTTGGAGGCAAAATTGCGGCGGCTCTTAGTCGTCAGCATCCGCGAGACCTGTTCGACTGTCGAGGCATAACCCCTGACGATTTCAATGAAGTAAAAGATGGTTTTATGCTTTGTCTGCTCGGGAGTGACAAACCGATTATCGAATCCCTGCAACCCAATCCGATTGATCAGCGGGATGCACTTGCCAACCAGTTTGAGGGAATGACCGACGAGCCGTTCAATTATGAGGATTATCAGAATGCAAGGCTAATCTGATAGAGGTAGTCAACAATGGATTTACGGACGATGACAAAGACTTCCTAATTTCTTTTGAGGACGGCAATCCGGACTGGAGTAAGTGTTGTGCCGGAGATCTGAGCGAATACCCTTCGGTGAGATGGAAGCTTATGAACATATCAAAACTGAAATCCAAAAATCCGGCGAAGCATAAGGGAGGGATTGACAAGCTTATTGACTATCTTAAATTTTACCCGCGATGAAAAGAAGTAATATTATAGAGGCTCGCCGGGCTAAAGTCTCGCCCGAAGTCAGACGGCGTGTTGACCTGTCATTCCTGATTGTTGACAGGATTCACAGTATATTGGAAGAGAAAGGCCTTAAACAAAAAGATCTCGCCAATATGCTTGGCAAGAAAGAATCTGAAATAAGCAAATGGATGAGAGGCACCCATAACTTCACAATAGAGACAATCTCGTCTATCGAAAACGTTTTAGGACTGCCGATTCTTAAGGTTGCAGGAGTCTGAAATCTCAAAAGCATAATTTTAGCACTCTGCATAACAATGCTTAAAACGAACCCTCGGACTTGCAGACGTGTCTGAAATTTATTATATTTGCATTCGCAAAACCAACCATGCATCCACGGTGAGAGAGCCGTCAGGGAAAGAATAAGAAGATTCGTTACATACTCGTTACACAAGGAAAATGAGCGAATGTAACCGATTGATATAACTGCATTTGGAGCGTAAGGAACAAGTCTCTCCAGCTCCACGACCTTCTCTGAAAATCGACCGTTTGCAAACGAGTGGGCAAATAGTGGGATAGAATCAATGGGAACGCTCAGTTTTGGGCGTTTCTTTTTGTTTTCATACATAGGATAGACACGACGGTCCGGATATAGACAATTGCGGTCATCGCGGGTATGTGCAATTTCATCGCAGCATTCTGAAAAATTATTGACATATGGTCCACGGCATATGCGCATGATGTGAATGCCGGCGGTGAGGAGATAAACGCGTTCAGAATCGGGATCGTTTCCTTAGTTAATTCTGTGGCTTTAACGGTCCATAAAAGAACGAGGCTGTTGCGCCGCCGTCAATCAAGAAATCCGCACCTGTTATAAATGCTCCTTTCGAGGTCATCAGAAGTTCAGCTACATTTGCGACTTCATCAGCAGTTCCGGGACGACCGGCAGGGCATTTCGCAAACATATTCTTATAGAAATCACCTCTGGGACCGTTGAATTCATCAATGGCAAGAGGGGTCACTATAATTCCGGGCGAGATGGAATTGATACGCGCTCCGCGTTTGCCCCAACGCACAGCTTCGGCCATCACACGTTTTACATTACATCTTTTTGCCATCTGATAGGCGTGTAAGGTGTCACGGATATTGCCGCCGTTGAGCATCTCAAGTTCTAACAGCTTTTCGGTCGGTGTAATGGCGAGCTGTTCATCTTGTTCGGGGGTAAGTGCGGGCATACGATGACCTGACTGGCTGGATATGGTTACGCCTGTTCCCCCTTCGGCAATTACCTTACCGACTTCTTCAAGAAGTACAGCGGTGCCGTAAAGGTCCACTTTAAGTATTGTTTCGATTGATGCCTGACTCGGAGATACACCAGCCGCATTGACGAGCATTCTGACAGATCCATGTTTATGTGCTTCGGCAATCAGTGCAAGTATGGAATCGCGTGACGAGAGATCCATTTGAAAAGGACTTGCATCAAACCCCGCCTTATTCATGATATCCGCTATGGCTTCGGCATTTGAGGACCGGTTATCGCCGATTATTATCTTCATGCCATAACCCATCCTTTGAGCTATCGCCATTCCTATTTGACCGGCTCCGGTCAGAATCATTACATCTTTTACCATAAATTTTGAAATCTCCCGTTTATATAGTTCAGAAATACCGTTAATCAATGGATGGCTTCAATAAAAGAGTCCGAATTTTCATCCCCATCTCAGAAATGATGAAATTCGTACCTGAGCCAGACTACACCTTTATTCAGTCGTTTAACGGATTTTAATTCCAATGACTGGTTTTGCGCCGGCATTTCATCCGGCTGTCCTATATACTCAAAGATTGAGGGAACGCCTGATAATCCGTCAATCCCCGGATACATAACAAGGCTAAGCTCATCGAGAAGCCCACCGTTAAGGAAGGCTCCGTTGATTATCCCTCCTCCTTGGAGCGATATGGAACTGACGCCGAATCGGCAATATAGTGATTCAAGAGCTTCCTGTAAGTCCAGTCCATCGTTTCCGGCAAAAACATAGGAGATGTTCATATCACGAAGATGAGTCAGGTATTCATCAGAAACGCCTTTTCCCAATATGGCAATGATATTATCTCCCCGCACCTCGGAGTGGTCATAATGAATTTCACCCTCCGGGTCGGAAACAATAAACCATCGTCTGGATTTTTTTACACCGCAGAATACCTCGCGGGTATCCGAGTGATGTAATTCGGTGTGCGTGAATTTCTTTGGAAAAAATGCCTTCGCTGTGGTCAGGCCGAACATCCAGGCGGCGGTACCGAGCTCGGCTCCGGCCTTAGCATATTCTGCAAGGACTTCGCCCTGCTGGCTTCCGTCAAACGGGCGGCTCCATCTTTCGTTTATAAGGCGTCCGTCAACCGAACTTGCCATATGACAAATAATTCGCGGTCTCATTTTTACTCACAGCTTATAAGTTATTTATATGATGCCTCATATATGGCGATACAGTCTTCTTTGCTCAGTGCCACTCTGTCGCAGGCGAACAGGCCACCCATCGGCCCCATGGCATTGTCAGCAAAGGCACTGAACTCAGCAGGAGTTATCCCATAATCGGACATTCGGAGGTCAGCCACACCACAGTTTTCCAGCAACTGATTCAGGGCTGTGATGAAGTCCTCCGGGCGATTTGCCCCGGTCATTCCCATAGCCTGTGCCATTCGGACAAAGCGGTCATCACATACATGGGCATTGATGAGGTGTGAAAAATATGCCCGGCTGAGTATGATAAGACCCGCACCGTGGGGAAGGTCCTGATGGTATGCCGACATTGCGTGTTCAAGAGAGTGCTGCCTTGAGGTAGTCCCCACACACATGACAGTTCCGGACAGCGTGTTTCCGAAGGCGACATGGGAGCGCGCTTCAAGATCGTTGCCGTCTTTGACAGCGCGTGGAAGATAACGTGCCACATTCTCGATAGCTGTAATGGCATACATATCGCTCATGAGATTGGCAAATCCGGACACATATCCTTCCATACTGTGGGAAAGAGCGTCAAAGCCTTGAAATGCCGTAAAATGAGGAGGTACAGATTTCATGAGTTCCGGATCTACGACAGCGAGTTTCGGGAAAATAAGCGGAGTCTTCAATCCTACTTTCTCGGCGGTTTCCGGATTGGTCACCACACACCCGGCATCTGTCTCAGAGCCTGTGCCGGCGGTAGTCGTGATTGCCACTACGGGCAATGGATTGTTCAGAATCGGCATACCTTTTCCGGTGCCGCAGCAGATGTAATCCCACAGGTCTCCGTCATTTGTCGCAGTTACGGCCATAGCCTTGGCCGCATCCATGACGCTGCCACCGCCAAGGGCGACAATCATATCACAATCATTTGCCCGGGCAATCTCGCTTCCTGCCATGACAGTTGATTTGAGCGGATTGGGCTCTACCCTGTCAAAGATTACATACTTGATGCCAGAGAGTCTGAGCTGTTCCTCGGTACGGGCAAGATAACCGTTACGTCGGGTGGATTTGCCGTTTGATATCACCAGCAGTGCCTTTTTGCCGGGCATTGTCTGATTGTGGAGGTTGTTGAGTTCTCCTGCACCGAACAAAACGTGTGTCGGCACATACATATTGAATGAAAGTCGTGTTTCCATCGGCGTCATTTGATTATTTCTATTTGACGTAACCAGTTTTCCACTCCTGAGGTGCTTCCGGTTGAGCCGTAACCTCTCAAATGGGATGCCTCGGGGGTAAGGGCAACGATATTCGCAAGAGTCTCGTCGCGATAAGTAGAAGCATATGTGCAGAACGGAACGACAATCTTATCCTTGAAATCATAGCTCTCCGTAAAAGTATTTATAATCATCGGGGTGGTATGCCACCATACCGGACAACCGATAAAGATAATGTCATATTCATCGAAATCGCTCACAGTTCCGTTTATGGAGGGTCGGGCGTTGTTATCAAGTTCGGCGCGAGCCACTTGCGTGCATTCGGTGTAGTCGGTCGGATAAGGTGTAGTCGGAGTTATGCGGTATAAGTCCGCTCCCGTAAGGTCCGCGATAGCCTGAGCCATTCGTTGCGTAGTACCTCCCCAGCTGAAATACGCCACAAGAATTTTGCTGTCAGCAGGGACTTCTGGTGCCGGTTCATCACTGCCGGGATATTCCGGCTCGTCGGTCTCCTTGTCGCCACAGCTCACCAGGACGGCCGAAAAAGCAATTAACAGCAGGTATACGAATTTCTTTAACATGGTAATCAGAGTTTAGAGTTGAAGAATGATGTAAGTTTGTTTTTAACCTGCTCCGCAGATTCTACCTGCAAGTGCAAAATTAGGCAATAAATTTGAAGAACTCAG
>CAZETN010000003.1:0-20927 GCA_964514475.1 uncultured Bacteroides sp. | reverse complement strand
TCTTTTGTTTTAAGATTCCATTCATTTCCTCTATCGGTTATCCCTAATATTTCAAATTGGTCAGGGCAATATTTGTCAAGGAAAGTAATAGGGACTCCCATTGCCCCGTTGTAATCGGATGGAATGGCATCAGTGTATGGGACTTCGATTGCATCGTAGTTGTCGTAATGAGCATATCCTTTCCCGCGTATCTCCTTATGTTTGGAATACATGATATTTTCTTCCATAGTCATAAGCGATAGTGGCTGATGACGACGACCATGTTCCAAATTTGTGAACCAACACGAATTGCCCAAACGTGTATAGTTACCTATATAGCCCATTTTCTCGGCTTTTTTCTTATAGGCCTCAGGAACCACGGTTCCTTCCGGAACACCAAATACCATATCGGTTGAAAAGCCTGTAGCTCCAAGCCAAAGCCGATTTTCCTTTATTAACGGGAAAACCTCTTTATAGGTAATGGCATTTGTATTTCCTATCATCAGACATTTTTTGTCTGCCTCGACTATCCATGCGAGGAATTCACGGAAGAGTGAAAAAGGAGGATTGGTGACAATGATGTCGGCTTCGTCTCGTAGGCTGGTGACTTCATCGCTGCGGAAATCGCCGTCGCCGTCAAGATAACGCCATTCAAGGTCGTGAAAATCTATGCGCCCGTCGCCGTCTATGTCATGGTCGAGAACGAATATCTTTCCGCGTACGGATGTTTTGTTCGGATCGAATTGTGGAGCATCCTGCTCGAAAAGCGATGGCTGATACGGAGTCTTGTATTTCTTGCTCTCAGGCGCGTATGATGTAGAAATAAGTTTCTTAAGGCCAAGCGTCTGAAAGTGCTGTGCGAAATAGAGAGTGAAGTTGCTCCATTCCGGGTCATCACAGGGCAACAGGACAGTTTTTCCACGGAATACATCTGGGTCAAATTCAAGATAGGCATTTATCTCACGCTCAATATCGTAATATTGAGTATAAAATTCGTCATTCTTGGCGGCTTTGGCCGCTGACAGGGATTCGTTGGCCATGATTCAGACGGAGATTATAGATTTGCCGAAAAATGCCGACAACATGGCTAAAGTCGAGACTGTGAAATTATGCTGTCCGCTCAGCCACCGTGTTATTTCGCTCGGACGCTTTCCTAACTGGTCGGCAAACTGTTTCTTTGAAAGGCCGCGCTCCTGCATAAGCGAATCTATCTTATTGGATATCGCAAAAGACAGGTTGATTTCTTCCTTTATCTCCGGTGGCACCTGACTGACCATTTCCCGGTATCTGTTTCTTATATCCTTCATAGCTTAAAAGTCTTGTCAGTTTCGATTGTCTTGGTAGTCACAGTTACTGTTCCATCGCGCTGCCCTTCCTTCAGCAGTTCTTCAAACTTCTGAAGTGTCAGGACATATCCCCGCAACGAATCATCCTCCTGATATGTTTGCGAATTTTTGACCCCTCCGTTACCGAGAACAAGAATCCTGTCGGAGAGCCGCAGACAGTATAGACGGAGTTTAGAGCGAAGCACAGGAAGTGCCACCACTGAATCACGCATCTTTCCTTCCGGTCTGAAAAAACGCTCCAAGGCTCCTTCATCGGCAATCTTATCAAGGACCTGAACAATTCGCAACAAATCATGACTCAGTTGAGCGTCTTCTATAAATTTAGAATAAAAACGCTCGTACTCACTCTCGGCTTCTTCCGAGAACTGAATGGTGTAAATGGTACACTTGTCTGTGTCGTTGACTAAAACCAGTTCTACTTCGCTCATATCTGTTGTCTTTTTAATTACAACGCAAAGATACGACATTTATTTCACATAGATGTGAAATATTCTTTTTTTTATTAGAGTGCGTGCAATCTGTACATACGTTCGTACATTAATACATCCATACAACAATACGTCAATACGTCAATACGTTCATACATCAATACGTTAGTACATCAATACGTCAATACATCCATACATCCATACGTTCATACGACAATATGTCAATACGTCAATATGTTTATAAGTCAGTACATACGAACTGACTATTTGTAATCAAGATATCAAGGTTTAACTCTCTGTGGCAATGCGGATTAACAGGATTTTAATCCCGAATGCAACTTATATCACTCATAGATTTATCTATTATATTTCGCTAACTCTTGTTTTTCTTCATTGCATAGGGATGATTTCGACCATATTAATTCGCCAAAGTCTCGAAATAACCGTAATGTTCCGATTACAGCTCCATATATATGGACTCTCCGGTAATTTAGTGCTACAAGTATTTCTTATTTTGTAAGAGTCAATGGAATCCGTCGGGATTCTGCAAGGTATGTGATATGCTGCACCAAATGGAATTTGCAGCACATCACCCTTGCAGAATATTGGTTGGTCTTGCTCCAAAGTCGCAATCCCCGTTGCCGTTTCCATACTCCGTTTTTTCTTTTTGTTTTTCATCGTGATTTACGAAAAGGAGAAAAAATAACCGCCCAACCTTCATTGTTTAAAATGAAGATTGGACGGAGTTTGTAATTTTTAATAGGGCGATTTCAGAGATATAACAACAAGGGAAAATCAATGCTCTGTCAATATCATGTCATATATCTGCTATAATATTGCCGCGCCACGATGCGCTACACAACTACATCCGGGAGGCTGTTGATTGCCTTGTGCTTCAGTTCATCGACTACTCGGAGATACTTTTCCGTCATCTCAATGCTGGCGTGGCCCATCAGTGACTGCACGGTCTTGATATTTGCACCTCCATTAAGGATATTTACAGCAAAGCTGTGCCTCGCGCAATGCCATGTAATATTCTTGCCGATTCCCGCGGACTTCACCCAATCCTTGAGTTGTTTTACACAAGTTGTCCATGTCGGCAGGTTGAAAATCCGCTGTCGGTAATCACCCGCTGTTTCCGGTTCCCCGATAATACGCAGCAACATCGGACTCAATGGAGTCACGACATTACTGCTTTTACTTCTTCCGGCAATCTTGCTCTGCTCGAATTTCAACACGCCGGATGCGAAATCCACATTCTCATAAGTTAGTTGATTGACATCGCACCATCTGATTCCAGTATAAAGACTGAACAGAAACGCCCTTCGGATGTCGGGATAACTCCCCGTAAAGGGAGTGTCGGCAAGCTGCTTTATCTCGTCGAGGGTAAGAATAGGCTTCTTGATTGCATGGAAATCTTTGTGCATGGCTATCCCTTTGCACGGATTCTTTTTCATCAGCCCCTCCTCGACAGCGGTGGTGACGACTTTCTTGAAAAGACCGTAACAACGTGCGCCGCCTTCTCCGACTGACACCTTTTTCAGATAATCGACATAACCGCCGACAATCTCCGGTGTCAGCAAGTCCATCCGCAGGAAATCGGCATACCTCTTATATTTGGGTACACTTTCAAGGAAAGCTATGAAACGGCGATATGCCGTGCCGAAGCCCACTTGGATGGGACGTGAATAAATCTCATCGTCCCGATGCTTGCGGAAATAGCGGAGCAGATCCACCTCTTTTTCCTTTTTGAGACGGTATCCTTCTCTATCCTCCAGAAACTCCTGTTCCCGCTCGAATCTGATTTTTTCAGCAAGGGAAAGAGTATTGCGGTTCTGTGTCCTCTCCGGTTGAGAGCGCGGATGCAGCCAGATGTAGAGATTGAGATTTTCCCGCTTGCGGTTATGCTTGATTTTATATTTAGGTCTTCCGGCCATGGCTCCCTCGGTATAGAGTACGGGATTGCCATCGTCATCCAAAACAGGAGTTTCAGAGCGTCCGAGATAATACTCCAGCGCGAGGCTCGCCCGACCGTCTTTAAGGACGGTCTGCACAAGTTTCGGATTCTGTTTGTTCTTTGATTCGACTTTTGCCATAAGTGACTAATTTTGTGGATATACGCAAAGTTAGTACGAACTCATCATTCGCAAAAATCACCCTATACAACTATTAACAACTGAATCGTACAAAATGTGTACTGAATGCGAAAATTCCCTCAAATCACCCCAAATCCAAGCAAATGCAAAATTAGCTAACAGTCTGATTAACAGATAAAATAAAATCCCGCAAAATACTCAATAAACCCCTTCTGACTTTTCCTACGTTTCATATCCGACAAAAAAACATTTTGCAGTGAGACTTCCGGCGACATCGGTAGAGATAGAGAACATACCGGCTTGGTCGGTGACAGTACCAGTTATATAGGTTGAGTCGCTGTACAATACGATGTTGACATAGTCGAGCGGAATATTGTTCTCTCCGACCACTTTACCTGAAATCTCTCGGCCATATACAGCAGTCACGGCCATAAATGCCATTAAGAGTGTAAAAAACTTATTCATATAGCGTCTGTACTTATCTTTTTCTAAGTTCAATAAGGGCATCTATCAGGCTGTCGTCCAAGTCGACGCCTTTTTCTTCCATCTTGTCGCTCACCTTTTGCTTGACATCACCGAGGACATGGGTGTCCATTTCCTCCCAGGAATAAATCTCCGAGCAGTCATCATTGGTAGTGACACGCGCATTATATTCAGTGCGGTTGCCGGCAGAATCAGTGACATAGCATATAATCACTGTCTGGAATTTGTCATCATCAAGTTCACGTGCATATGACTTGCCTACGTACCGGATGCCGGGAACGGAGTCAAGACGGGCAAGAGTCGCCTGTTCAAGATTTCTGTCACGCAACTCTCCTTTCCTTGGAGAACATGAAGCGATGGCGAATGACACCATCAGAATGAGGAGCGCAAGAGTGTAGTTTATTGTCTTCATTTCACATCAGGTTTTAACGATTTTCTTTGCCCGGAGGCAAAGCGTCTTGCGACTTATCAGATTTGCGTTATTTCGGTTGTAAAGTTATCAAGATTTCTTCAACCCGGTATGGTTCATCAGTTGAGAGTGAGGCGGTAGCCAAGATAAAGGAGTGCGAGGCCCGCTATTATGCTGCCACCGATGTATAGAAGGGTCATAGCGGGATGTGTAAGCTGGGTGAGGCGGAAGCTTTCGTTAATGAAGGTGGAGAAAGTGGTGAAGCCGCCGCAGAATCCTACTGTGAGGAGCATGCGCAGCTGCGGGGTGAAAATACCGGAGGGACCGTATTTGCTGAAGAGGCCGGAGAGGAGTCCTATCAGAAAGCATCCGGTTATGTTCACGATAAATGTCCCGACTGGAAATGCGGTGGCCGGGTATTGTTCCTCTAAAATCTTTGTGACGGTGTACCGGCATGTTCCTCCGAGGCCGCTGCCTATAAACACCGCTATGATATGGCTGATGGTACTCATTGTCTTAATGACGTTTTGACGAGGCAAAGTTACTATTTTGGCCTAAGGTGACCAAATATGGCGGTGGCAGTGGGCGTCTCCGATGAGCCATATGGACGCCTTGCGGATGTCTCCGGACAGCCGGAAGCCGCACAGATAGCCGGTATCGGTATTTTCTATAGCCGATTGTGTTTTTGCAGGCAGGAGGTTTGTTACTTTGCTGAAAATTTTAATATGAAAGAATTATGCAGACTTCTATTACAATCTGGTGCGCAGTGGCGGCCATGATGGTCGTTGTGATTTTAGCGCGTATTTTTGTGGTATTGCGCGCCAAACATCCGTCGCATGGCAAACGTGTCCTTAAACTGAAACATATTATAAGCATGGGCTCGGAGCGTGAGTCAATCTGGATGCCTGGTGACAGGCTTGTATCGGACAAATATTATGGGGATTATGACGATGACTGAAACAGCTTGCGGTGGAGTTGCCGGGCACACACGGTACGAGGCCGAGGCGGGAGCGTTTCTTGCCGGTTA
This sequence comes from uncultured Bacteroides sp., assembly GCA_964514475.1. GTDB lineage: Bacteria > Bacteroidota > Bacteroidia > Bacteroidales > Muribaculaceae > CAG-873. The sequence continues at coordinate 15,159 of CAZETN010000003.1, read as the reverse complement.
CACGGCAGCGCTTTTACGTAGCGGAGCCACTTGTATGAGGCTTGAGCGAAATGTCGACCGTATGGCCGCGGCCTGGCATCTGGACTGTACCGTCACAATCATGCCGCGTCACATACATCTGTCTGTCACTGATGCAAAGGGGCATACCGATACGTTCATCACTGCTACGGGATGTCATCGGGTCAGTTATGCTCTGATTACAAGTCTGAGCAAACTGAGCTGGCAGGTGGCGGATTCGCATCTTAGCCTCGCACAGGCGCGTAGGGCTTATGACCGGGCGCTTGAAGCACCGGACGCCAATCCCTGGTGGACACTGATAGCAGTGTCGTGTGCCAACAGCGCGTTCTGCCGACTTTTCGGTGGCGATTACATGGCCATGGCTGTGGTGTTTGTCGCCACGCTTGCCGGATATTATATGAAACAGCTTTTATTGGGCTATCGTGCGGATATAAGGCTGACATTTATAGTATGTGCGGCGGTTTCGGCAATTCTGGCTTCGGGCGATCGCCTTTTTGCGCTTGGAACAACCCCGGATGTGGCGATTGCCACAAGTGTGCTTTACCTTGTGCCCGGCATACCGTTTCTGAATGCTTTCAGTGACCTGATTGCAGGGCATTATATCTGTTTTGTCTGCCGCACTACTAATGCGCTTGTGCTTACCGCCAGCCTATCGCTGGGGTTATGCATAGGCATGAAGCTTATGAATGTAGGAATGTTCTGAACGATTATGGTAAGCGATTTTTTTGAAGACGCATTATTTGCCGCGATAGCTGCTATCGGGTTTTCGTCAATCAGCAACCCTCCGCGCAACGCATATGTATATTGTGCCTTGATAGCCGCGGTGGGGCATTCGGTACGGTTTCTGCTGATGCAGCAGGGAATAACCGGAATGAATATCGTGCCGGCCTCGGGGGTGGCCGCTTTTATCGTAGGTGTGCTTGCGGTACTTCTTTCGCCGCGGGCAAAGACACCGGCCGAGACATTTCTGTTCCCGTCATTGCTGCCTATGATTCCCGGCATATACGCATACAAGACCTTCGGAGGCATCGTGATGTGTCTGTTCCATACAGGTGAGCAGGATTTCATGCACTATTTCTATCTGTTTTCCAACAATGGCCTCACATGCCTGTTTATCATAACAGGTATGGTAATCGGTGCGACGGCGCCCATATTCCTGCTTAAACATATCTCTTTCCGGGCAACGAGGTAGCTGTGCCCTCATGCAGCCGAAATCGATTAAAATACTTATCTTTGCATCAGTTATGGAATTACGTCAACTGCGATATTTTATCAGGACGGCCGAAACCTTGAGTTTCTCGGAGGCGGCAAGAGACCTGTGCGTCACTCAAAGTACGCTGTCACAGCAAATAAAACAGCTTGAGCAGGAATATGACACACCGTTGTTTGTACGCGACAGCCATAGTGTGAGCCTCACCGAGGCCGGCGCCGAGTTACTGCCGTATGCGCGCAAGACAGTTAGTGCCGCAGAGCTGTGCGGCGAACGCATGCTTGACCTCAGAAATGTTGTGTCTGGCACACTCGATATAGGTGTCACATATTCATTCAGTCCTATCCTGACCGAAACCATTTTCACATTTATGAAAAAATTTCCGGGAGTAAAGCTGAATGTATATTACAAGCCCATGGCCGAGCTTATGTCCATGTTGCGTCAGCGTCAGATCGATTTCGTGCTCGCGTTCAAGCCTACAAGTCCCATGGAGGGAGTTGAGTCGCACACTCTGTTCCAGAATTATCTGGCTGCCATAGTGAGTTCGTCGCACTGTCTGGCTTCGCGGCACAGTGTCTCGCTCGAACAACTGTCCGGATATTGTCTCGCGCTGCCGTCAAAGGGACTGCAAGCCCGCAACGCTCTCGAAAAAATCCTTGAACGCAGTCCGCGTGACCTTAACATACAGATAGAACTCAACGACCCGAATATACTTATCGAGCTGGTGCGTCAGAGCAATCTGGTGACAGTGCTTGCCGAGTCGTCGTTATACGGTCAACCGGGTGTGAAGGCTGTGAAAATAGACACTCCCGAGAATGAGATGACCGGTTGCGTACACACCCTTGCGGGCTCGTACCATAAGAATTCGATGCGGGAGTTTGTACGACTGCTCAGCGAGTCGCTTGCCGTAAAGGAGCGTGCTAATGCATGGATCTGACTTTCACTCGAGCGGTTGTCTGTCGAATGAAACGACGGAGAGAACATAGATGTGGTCGGAGAGAATCGTATCTTTTCCCTCTGTGGTGCTGACAAGTCTGAAGCTATGAGCCGGAAAGCCGAATATGTGGTCGAGGCGCTGCGTAGGCTTGTCCGAAGGAAATGTAGGAGAGCTCCCGGACAGTACAATTCCGCGGTCGCGCAGAATATTATACGCTTCGCTGCCCGGTTCGGTGTTGAAATCGCCGGCTACCATCGAAGGTATTCCGTTTGCCTCGATGATATCGGCGACGGTATTTGCCTGTAGTGTTATTGTGGTGGGGTCAGTGTAGTCCAGATGGGTGCATGCAAATCCGATGCTGTCGTTACCGTCAGTCAGGAAGGTGCCCGTCAGCATTATTCGCGGCTCGGCATCCAGCGGGTTTGGCAACGGTATGCGGCGCAGTTCCATGGCCGGATAGCGCGACAGAAGAGCTATACCGTAGTAGTTGCCCATAGCAGGCAGTGCGTTCGTGTCGCGTCCGGCGGCAACCACTGTCTCCAGCGAATCGCGCACCGCAGGTGTCGGAGGCAACGTAATTGTCGTGCCGAAGTAGCCGAACATGCCGGTGCGCTGAGCCAGCTCATTGATGAAATTGATTCCGTTGTTGCCGGTTGACTTTGCATTCGGGCGGTATGTGTTGCAGTCGACTTCCTGCAGCGCCACGAAATCGGGGCGGCAGGCATTTATCGCAGCGGCGATGCTGTCCATTGTCGCCATTGTTCCGGCACGCAGGTTATAGCTCATTATTCTTAGTTCGCGTGCCCCGGCATTGCCGGCCGATACAGTGCAGGCAGTCGTTATCAGCGCCACCCAAAACAGATATATCCGTTTCATGCTTTAAGCCAGTATCTAAAATTGGTCTGACATCATGATACTCCGGTTTCTTATGTGATTTTGAAGTCGTAAATGCGATCTTTATTTCTGTCTTAAGCCGTATCGTCAAAATACGTTGCCTAAAACCTCAAAATCGCCACATGAGACTTCCGGATATTCCCTATAAGCCTGTTCTTCCGATTACTTATAGACGCAGTCATTCTTCGACATCGAATCCGGCATTGCGCACAGCGGCGATTATATCGGCCGGAGCCGCGTCGCCTTCGACGGTCGCTTTGCCGGTGCCGAGATTAACGTCTACGGCAGTGACGCCCTTGACAGCGCCGATACTTTTTGTTACTGTGGCCTGGCAGTGAGTGCAGTTCATGCCTTTGATGTCATATACTTTTGTCATGGCTGATGTGGTTATGTGGTTATGTCTGTGTCCTTTTATGAAAGTGAAAATCAGTAATACGACCAGTATTGCCGAACAGATATAGGGGAAAATCATGGAGCTGTGTCCGTGGGCGCAGCCGGCATGGTCAATGCCGAATGTAAACCATTCGTGCGGCAACAGATAGTCGATGCAGAGTCCGAAGATAATGGCGCCGATGATAATCGACGCAAGATAGATGACTGTAGCTTTGCGACCCATCTCGCGGGAAATCAGTGTGAACGAGGCGAAGTTGGCCGCCGGCCCTGCCATAAGCAACACGAATGCCGTGCCCGGCGACAGGCCTTTGAGAATAAGCGACAGCGCAATAGGTATTGAGCCGGTGGCGCATACATACATGGGTATGGCGATAATCAGCACGGCAATCATGGACAGTATCGGCATGTTGCCGAAAATGCCGAAAAAGTTATCCGGGACATATACCGAAATCAGTGCCGCTATTATAAGGCCGATTACAAGCCATCCGCCGATGCTGCCGACAAGGTCGATAAAACCGTAACGCAGGGCATCCACGCACTTCTGGCCGAAGGTGCGCCGCTTTTCCGGTTCAGATTCCGCGTCTATGTGACATGCAGTCGCGGAGGCGGTATCGTTTTCGGATTTTCCGACAGCCACACCTCCTGCTACAGCGGTAGAGAGGGCGGCAATCGGGCGCAATATGGCAAATGCAGGACCCAGAAGCGACCATGTGGCGGCTATGCTGTCGACACCAGTCTGCGGAGTGGAAATCAGAAACGACGTGGATGCGGCGCGCGAGGCTCCGTTGCGGCGCATGGCTATGGCCGTGGGGAGCACTCCGCACGAGCAAAGAGGCAGGGGTACCCCGATAAGCGCGGATTTTACCACAGATTTCCATCCTGTACCGGAAAGGTGGCGCGCAAATGTGCGCTGAGGAATAAAAGCATGTATGATGCCGGCTATCAGAAAGCCCAGCAGAATGTACGGCGACATCTGGTTGAGCATGTACAACAGCGAATTGAATAGCTCCATAAGGTAGTGAGTGGGTTATTTGTCATCGTCATGTGGAAACAATCTGTCGGCCTCGTCAAGATGGAAATCGCGTGCCAGTTGGGCTATGAAGCGCGAAATCTGTTTTATGGCATCAGCGGTGTCTGCGCTTACATTCTTGTGCTGCAGTCGCATCAGCAGCATGCCGTACAATGCGTTGAAGCAGGTTTCTATTTCGCCGGCCGCATGTTCGCCGGCCTTTGAGCGCAACTCCACGATATATGGCAGAGTGCGATAGAATTCGGCTGTATATTGCGGAAACCGCGGGTCCTTGAGCAGAGTCTGATGCAAGGCTACAAGCTGGGACAGGGTATTGCGGTTCATCTGCAGGTGTCCCGACTCCTGGATGCCCTCGCGGCGCATCATATCGATCAGGCTCTCGTACCATTCGCGCAATTCTTTGCGGCGCGCTTCGTCCAGTCCTGACGGCTCAATGATGTTTCTCTCGATTTTATCTATGTCCAGGCCGTTGGCACGTATCATGTCCTCGACCTGCCACATGTAAATCAGATACTCGGCGATATTCTCCTTGCGTTTTTGCGAAGCTATGTACATATGTGTAAGTTCCAGAAATTAGTTCTAATCAAGTAAGTCCATACGCTTATGGGATTTCAAAATTCCTGCAAGCAGACTTCTGCGACTTGCTCGATTGTCCCGATTTGTATTGCAAATATACGAATTTAGCCTTAAAACGCCATGTTCCGTGCCAAAGTTCTGTGCAGACGTGGTAAAAGGAAATCAGCTGCCTGCAGGCTCGGTGCCATGACCGTCCGGTCTGACAAGGCGCTGGTTGGATGAGCCGCGAAACAGGAGGGTAGTGTCGCGGAGAGCCTCGATGAAAGGGCCGTCGACAATGGTTTCGAACAGTGGCAGCAGACATTCAAATCGAGGGTCGTCCTTTATTTCTTCGTAGCGGAAGCCCGTGTAGCACCATAGGGTATAACCGTTGGCACGTATGGCAGTGGCCAGCTCAAGAAGTGCCTCGGGGTCCTGATACAGGGGGTCACCTCCGCTGAAAGTTACGTTGAAGTCGTTTTCGGTGACTATGGCCATAATCTCGTCGACAGTCATCACTGTCCCTCCGGCCGGGTCCCACGACTGGGGGTTATGACAGCCGTGGCAGCGGTGGTGACAGCCTGCGAAGTAGACTGAAGTCCGTAGTCCGGGTCCGTCCACCGAAGTGCCACCGATAATCTCGAGCACGCGAAGAGTGTTACCCATCGGATGATTGGCTGATTGATATTTCCGGACTTGAGGTTATTTATGGACTACGCGGTCGTTGAGTTCGGCGAGTTTGGCCGAGTTCCACCGGTCGGTTGTGCCGACAAGGTACCCGGTTATGCGCTGCAGTTTGTCGATGTTGTGGCCATGGCAGCAGGGGCATTCGGTGAGGTTGTCGGCCGCATCCTCATATCCGCAGTCCATGCAGCGGTTGCGGTTGTGGTTGACCGAGCAATACCCCATGTTGTGCTTGTCCATCAGAGCCACTATGTCGGCTATAGCGTCGGGGTTGTGGGTAGCGTCTCCGTCAATTTCGACGTAGAAGATATGACCTCCGCGGGTAAGGTCGTGGTATGGGGCTTCGATTTTGGCCTTGTGGCGTGCCGAGCATTTGTAATATACCGGCACGTGGTTCGAGTTGGTATAGTACACTTTGTCGGTGATGCCGGGGATTACCCCGAAGCTTTTGCGGTCCTTGGCAGTGAATTTTCCGCTGAGGCCCTCGGCAGGTGTGGCCAGAACGGAATAGTTGTGCCTGTAGCGTTCCGAGAACTCGTTGACGCGCGAACGCATGTGGCTGACGATTTTCAGACCTAAGGCCTGTGCCTCGTCGCTTTCGCCGTGGTGTTTCCCGGTAAGCGCGATGAGCGCCTCGGCCAGTCCGATAAAACCGATTCCGAGAGTTCCTTGTTTGAGAACCGGCTCCACACGGTCGTTGGGCCCGAGAGAGTCGGCTGTATTCCACAGACGGGACATCACCAGCGGGAACTGCTTGGCCAGGGCTGTGGCCTGGAACTGGTACCGGTCGTCAAGCTGACGCGCGGTTATTTCCAGTACTTCGTCGAGTTTGCTGAAGAAGCGTGCGATGCGTTCCTCCGGATCCTTGATGGCCATGCATTCGATGGCTATGCGCACGATATTTATGGTGGAAAACGACAGGTTTCCGCGTCCTACCGAAGTTTTTTCTCCAAAACGGTTTTCAAATACACGGGTGCGGCAACCCATGGTTGCAATTTCGTACTTATAACGCTCCGGGTCATCGGCGTTCCATTTTTCGTGCCGGTTGAAGGTGGCGTCGAGGTTGACAAAGTTGGGGAAGAAACGACGTGCCGTCACCTTGCACGCCAGACGGTACAGATCATAGTTGCGGTCGTCAGGCAGATAGTTGACTCCACGTTTCTTCTTCCATATCTGTATAGGGAAGATGGCTGTGGCGCCGTTGCCCACACCCTCATAGGTGCTGTTGAGCAGTTCGCGTATCACGCAGCGGCCCTCGGGGGAGGTATCCGTGCCGTAGTTGATTGAACTGAATACAACCTGATTGCCGCCGCGCGAGTGGATGGTGTTCATGTTGTGGATGAATGCCTCCATAGCCTGGTGTACGCGGCTGACCGTGCGGTTGATGGCATGCTGCAGCATACGCTCCCGGCCGCTGAGGCCGTCAAGGTCGCGGTGGATGAAGTCGTCGGGCTGATAGCTGTAGTATTCAGACAGGTCGGTGCCCGACATGGCTTCGGCGTTCTTGATCTCTTCGATAAATGATGAACGTACGAACGGCGCCAGATAGAAGTCGAAGGCCGGAATTGCCTGACCGCCATGCATCTCGTTCTGAGCTGTCTCCAGACTGATGCAGGCAATCACGCTGGCGGTCTCGATGCGTTTTGCGGGGCGGCTCTCACCGTGGCCGGCATTGAAGCCCCACTTCAGGATTTTGTCAAGCGGGTGCTGTACGCAGGTCAGTGACTTGGTGGGATAATAGTCTTTGTCGTGGATATGCAGGTAACCGTTGCGCACGGCGTCGCGGGCCTCGGCGGACAGCAGATAATCATCAACAAAGGGTTTGGTGGTTTCCGATGCGAACTTCATCATCATGCCTGCCGGCGAGTCGGTGTTCATGTTGGCGTTCTCGCGGGTGATGTCATTGTTTTTGGCCTCGATGATTTCCAGAAAAATATCGCGGGTCTTGGCGCGACGGGCGATGTTGCGCTGGTCGCGGTATGCTATGTATCGTTTTGCTACCTCCTTGCGCGGGCTTTTCATCAGTTCGAGTTCCACACGGTCCTGGATGTCCTCGACGGTCATCTGGTTTTTGCCGGTCATGGTAATCCGGTCTGCGATTTTATTAATGAGGTTCTCGTCTTCCCCCAGTTCGGTGGCGAGCATGGCCTTGCGGATTGCGGCCTTGATTTTTTCTTCGTTGTAGCCGACTACACGGCCGTCGCGCTTGACAATGGTCTGTATCATGGATTGTTGTACTTAAGCAATGAGTAAGGGTTATCGGACTGTGCCGTTTGTGTCTGCAAAATTACAACAAAGATTATCCAAAAACAATAGTGAAAAGCTTATGAAAATGCTTAAATTCTCTAAAATGGAAAACTTTCAAGCGCCCCTTGAAATTTAAGTGTCTGAAGAATAGTGGTTTGTAAAATTTTTCGGAAAACTTTGCTCTTGGTAAAATTTTCACAAAAAGTTATCAACGTTCAATATTGGGGAAATAGGTTTCCCGGTGCGGTGATGATGCGGAATACCAGCTCGTCGAGCAAGTCATACTGGTCGCGCCGCGACCCGATGCCTTTGGTGGCGCCGTCGAAAGTGCGGATGGCGCGTATTACTTCGATGCACTGGTAGGCATTGTACTGGCTGCGGGCAAGGTTGAGGCGTTTGAGCGGGTATGCGCTTTTCAGACCGAGGGCCTGCATGAGGCTGCGCTCGCTTTTGTCCTTGATAAAATATGTTACGCACAGGTCGCTGAAAAATGCGAATATGGCCGAAGTAATCTGTACGGTGGCCACGGCCTTGGGGTTGGAGCGGAAATATGCGGTGATGCGGCGGCAGCGTCCCAGATCCTTCGCTGCAAGGGCGTCGACAAGTTCGAAGGCGTTGAAGCTTTTGCTGATGCCTACATGCTGTTCCACTGCTTCGGGCGTCACTGTGGCGCCGGGGCCGAGAATTCCAAGCAGTTTGTCTACTTCGTTGTACATACGGCTCAAATCGGCGCCGATAAAGTCGGCCAGCATTGACAGGGCCTTGGGCTGCACATTGACTCCACGGGCGTTGATATGGTTGCGCACAGTATCCTGCAGTTTCCATTCGGGTACTTTGTCCGATGGCATTATTACAGTATGCTGCGACTTGCGTAGCGCTGCCTGCAGTCTGGCGCCCTTGATCTTGAGGCCGCGTGAGGCTATGACCAGTACGGTGGTGGGGTTGGGGTTCAGTATGTAATCCGAAAGTTTGTCCAGCTGGTCGGGACGGACGCTTTGCGCCTCTTTTACTATCACAACCTGGCGGTCGGCCATCATGGGGAAGCGTCTGGCCGCATCAAGTATCACGTCGGAAGATGATTGTGGAAAATATATCACCTGTTGGTTGAACTCGCGGTCGGCTTCGGGCATTACGTTTTCGAACAGCCGTACTATCTCATCGGTGAAAAAGCCCTCTTCGCCATGCAGTATATATACCGGCGCAAGCGATGTAAGGGCATCTTTTTTGCCAAGTTGTGTGTGAAGATTTTCGAATGAGACAGAAATGGACATCAGAAGTCGGATTGAATGGGGGGGGGTACCGGAGGTGTTTTTGAAAAAATTTCTGTAAATTTACAATGTTTTTCCGTCAACAGCAAGCCTGCGCCGATTTCCGGCCTCATATAATGACACATAACAGTTTGCTGAACAGGATGGTAATGAAACAATCTCAATCTATTGTTTTAATGCGTGGCCGTTTTTTGGCCGATTTCTAAACCGATACTTTAGTAAATAATGACTATATCCGCTCTGCCACAGCTCGCTTTGCCTGCTTTCGATGTCAGACTGCGTGCTACTTCACGCGACTCGGACGATGCTGAAATCTACGATTTTCTGCGCGGCAAATGGGTCGCGCTTACGCCTGAGGAATGGGTGCGTCAGCATTTCGTAAATATGCTGGTCGGGCATCTTGGCTATTCGGCGCACCGTATCGCCAATGAGGTGGGAATAAATCTCAACGGTATGCGGCGCCGATGCGACACCATCGTATACGACAATGCCATGCGTCCCGCCATGATTGTCGAGTACAAAGCGCCGCAAATAAAGCTGACACAAAAGACGATGGACCAAATCGCACGCTACAATATGGTTCTTGGAGCGCCGTATCTGGTCCTGTCCAACGGATTGGAGACACACGCATTGCATCTGACTCCGCCGTCATATGATTTTCTGTCGTCTTTTCCGACCTTTGCCGAGGTGCTCAGCGATTTCTGAGCCACGCTTCAAGGCGGTCAAGAGCTTCGGAGAGCCGCGCGCGCGAGGTCGCCAGGTTGAAGCGCATGTATCCCTCGCCGGCCCAGCCATACTCGGTTCCGGGCGTAAACCATATGTGCGCCTCGCGTTTCAGTGCGTCCGAGAGCCATATTGCCGGGATTTCAAGCGCAGATACCTCGACCCATGCCAGATAGGTGCCTTCCAGGTCCAGCACGTGCATGCCTCCGGGCATGGCTTCGATGCGTCCGCAGAGATAATCGTAGTTTTCGCGTATGTACGCGATGCAGGCGTCGAGCCATTCGGCGCCTTTGTCGTATGCTGCGATAAGGGCGCTGACCCCCATCGGGCCTACGTCGCAGGTTTCGTTGATGTTCAGCGCCCTGTCGATTTTAGCGCGCATGTTGTTGTCGGGGCAGACAATATTGGCACACTGCAGACCTGCTGTGTTGAAGGCTTTTGATGGGGCCGTACATATGACGTACGCACTTGTGGCTACATTGGCGTAGGGAGTGTAGCGGTGGGGCTTGAAAACTATTTCGCAATGTATCTCGTCCGATATGACAGTGATGCCGTTTGCGGCGCATATGTCGTTGACGCGGCGCAGTTCGTCGTGTGTCCAGACGCGTCCTCCCGGATTATGGGGGTTGCACAGCAGAAGCACCTTGTTGCTCTCGCTGCGGCATTGGTTCTCGAGTTCGTCAAAGTCGATGGCATACGATTTTTCGGTACGGAGCATCGGGCATTCCACAACCCGGCATCCGTTGTTGCGGATGCTCGAAAAGAAGCAGGTGTAGACCGGGGTCATGATTATCACACCGTCTCCGGGACGTGTAAGCGCCTTTATACATGCCGATACCGCCGGAACGACACCGGTGGTGTATAATATGTCGGAGGCTTTGAATTTCCATCCGTGGCGGCGTTCGAACCACCCTGTCACGGCATCGTAGTATTCGGCTCCGGGATGAGTGTACCCGAAAATGCCGTGTGCCACTCGTTTTTCGAGTGCCTCGATGATGCATGGCGCCGTCATGAAGTCCATGTCGGCCACCCACAGCGGCAGCATTTCGGCATCCGCGTCGCTGTCCCATTTCACGCATTGCGTGCCGCGTCGGTCCGGTAGGTGATCAAAGTCGAATTTGCTCATGATATATAGTTATAAAAGGGGTTGAAGTGAAAAGCTATAAAGTCGCCTCCTCCTCGAATACTTCGGGAGGGGTGGTATGGGGATGCCTGAGCCAGCGTCTGCGTGTCAGGCATATCAGAAAAATCGCGCCACGTACGCACAGTTCGATGCACATTGCCAGCCAGATTCCGTATAGACCCATTGACGGTGCCAGGACTGCGGCCAGCGTCAGTCGCACCAGCCAGATGCACCCGAAGTTGATGCATGCCGGCACGATGGTGTAGCCGGCACCTACCATAACGCCATATGTAACGATAGCGGCAGCGAACATAGGCTCGGCCCAGGCTTCGGTGCGGAGGGCCATGGTGCCAAGCGATACTATTTCGGTATCGCTGCTGAACAGTGACATCATCTGCGGAGCCAGAAGCCACATGACAGCGCCGAGGATGCCCATTATAATCATTCCGGCGCCTACCGATATGCGCGAAAAACTCAGTGCCATTTCCTTACGCCCTGCGCCGATGCTTTGGCCGACAAGGGTAGTGGCTGCGTCACCAACGCCGTAGCCCGGAGCATAGCACAGACTTTCGGCTGTGACGGCGAAGGCGTTTGCGGCGATGGCAGCATTGCCCAGAGGTGCCACTATGGTGGTGATAAGTATCTGTGCTCCGCACATCACAACGCGCTCAAGTGCCACCGGCCAGCAGATTGTCGCCGCGCGTGTCATAACTGATTTTTCGATATGGCAGTGTCGCCTGTCCCTTGTGGTGCGCCAGGGATACCGCAGATGCGATGACCGGCGCAACACGTACCACATCAGCCATGCGCCGCCGCTTATGTATGCCAGCACAGTGCCGAGTGCGGCCCCCGCGACTCCAAGTCCTGCGCCCGGAACCGTCAGCGTCAGTCCTCCCAGAGCAAACTCGCGGGTAGGGAAGATGAGCAGAAAATTGAACAGAACGTCCATCGCGCACATGGCCACATTGGCTATGCCGGGTACCGTCATGTTGCCGCTGCTTCGCAAAAGCGACGTGGCCAGGAATGTCAGCGACATCATAGGCATCCCGGCGGCGAAAATGCCGAAATATGCGCCTGCGGGCCCGGCGATTTCGTCGCTTCCGCCCAGCCAGAACGGCAGGCGTCCGCTTATGGCTACGCCTATGCATCCGATCAGCACGCCTACGGCAAACACGGCTCCTAACGCAGCCAGAGTGACTTTGCGCGCTCCGTTGTCGTCGCCTGCGCCTACGCGATGCGCTACCTGCACGGCAAAACCTGTGCTGGCAGCTATTCCGAGACCCCATATGAGCCATGTGCTGGTTGCCACAAGCCCTATGGCTGCCGACTGCACCGGTCCGAGGCTGCCTACCATAGATGCGTCGATGTACTCCATGACTATGTTGGACATCTGTGCCATGACGGCAGGCCAGGTAAGCAGCAGGACTATGCGCAGTTTGGCGCCGAGGCCCTTCAGGGCTCCGGGCGAGTTGAGGAGTTGCGCAAGGTCTTGTTTCACGGTGGGGCGGAAATAATGGCTAATGCTCAGTGAGCGTCGGTGATGTCGATACGGCAGTCTCCGGGCGCGCGGAGAAATTCATCGATAATTATTTTGCCGACAGACGGCACGGTAATACTGCCGGTGCGTGGATTTTTGATGCTTGTGACGGGCGAGGCTATTGTTGCCGTTACGTCGCTGTCTTCAAAGGCAAGGTCGGCGTCGGAGTCGAATGTGCAGTTTTCAAGCACAAGTCCGTGGCAGTAGCATAGGGGCTGTGTGCCGCTGATGCGGCAGTTTATGAGGTGCAGCCCGTGCGAATGCCATCCCAGATACTCGCCGGTGAGCCGTGAGTTGCGCACGGTGACATTCTCGGTGCCCCAAAATGCGTCTTTGGAGTGGATGTCGGCATTGTCGATGACGACATTGCGGCAGTATTGGAACGAGTAATTGCCGTGCTGTTCATAGCCGTCGATGTCAATGTCGTCGCTATGCATGAACAGATAGTCGGCATTGAAAATGCGTACATTGCGCAGGCGTATACTCCGGCAGTGCCACAGGGTTTCTTCGGCATTTGGGAAATCTGTGTCCGAAATCTCGATGTCGCTGAGTTCGCGGAACATCTTCGGGGCGTCCACCCTGCATGCGTGCATGCGGCAACCGCTGCCATACCACAGGGCTGCACGTGCGCCTTCGGTGAATGTGCATTGTTCAAGGCTGTAGTTCTCGCAGTGCCAGAAGGGGTATTTGCCATCGAAGCGGCATCCGGCGGCATCGATATCGCGGCAGAATTTCAGGGCCGATTCGCCGGCATGCACAGTCACGTCCTCCAGTTTCAGGCCGTTGCGGCCGAACAGAGGGCGTTCGCCTCCGAATTCTTTGTCTTTAATCAGTTCCATATGATATATACTTGAATTAATAATCGGCAGTTGGGCTTTGTGTGGGTTGTGCACGATATAACAGGCTGTATGACGTGCTGTTGCGGAAAAGAGTGCTCTATAGCATAAAAAAATCTGTGCAAATATAGAAAAAATTCTGTAATTTTGCTATCCATATCCATGGATATGCCTCATGACCCTATTCTTGTCTGAATTCAATGAATTACCTGAGTACTAACCATAAATCCGAGCCGGTAAATCTGGCATACGCCATGCTGCACAGCCGTGCTGCCGACGGTGGGCTTTTTTGGCCGGCCCGGTTGCCGCGCATACCGAAGGCCTTCTTCAACAACTTTACTGAAATGAGCCTTACCGAGATCGCCTATGTAGTCTCGAACCACCCTCTCGGCGAGGCTGTGCCGTCGGGCGAACTCAAGGATATAATAGAGCGCAGTTTCAATTTTCCCCTCCCGGTAGTGCAGGTCGCTGACAGGCTGTATGCCGCCGAACTGTTTCACGGTCCCACGCTTGCGTTCAAGGACTTCGGTGCCCGTTTCATGGCCCGGATGCTGCGCAGTCTGATGCTGAGCGGCAAGGGTAAAATCGCGTCCGGCGAGAAACTGCATGTGCTTATCGCCACCACCGGCAATACCGGGAGCGCCATAGCCAACGGCTTTCACAACATTCCCGATGTAGAGGTTTACGTGCTGTTTCCGCGCGGAGTGGCAGGGCGACAGCTCGAGGCGCAGTTCACCACACTCGGTGACAATATACATGCCCTGGAGGTTCAGGGCACTATTGACGATTGTCAGGCCCTGGTCGCCCAGGCTTATTCGGATGACGAACTGAACCGGCGTCTGCATCTGTCGTCGGCAAACTCGGTCAACATCATACGGCTGTTGCCTCAGATGTTCTGCTATTTCTATGTCATGGCCGCCCTGCGGCGCAAAATCGGCACGCGTCTGCCGGTGACAGTGGCTATCCCCTCCGGAAATCTGGGCAACGTTACGGCGGCTGTCGCCGCCCGTGCCATGGGGCTGGATATCGATGGAATAATCGCCGCTGAAAACGCCAACGATTACCTGACACGTCTGCTTGCCACCGGCATAGAGCCGCTGCCGCACCGTTCCATACCTACGCTTGCATATGCCTGTGACAAAAGCATGCCGACCAACATGCCGCGTCTGCGCGAACTGTGCGGGTGTGCGTCCGGAGTCTCCGGATTGCGCGGTCAGCTGTCGGCAATGTCGTTTGATGACGCGGCCATAATAGACGGTGTAAACCATTGTCTGGACAATTACGGTTATTTTGTCGACCCCCATACAGCCCTGGCGTATCAGGCTCTGCGCTCGGGGTTGCCGGACGGGCACACGGGGCTGATGATGGCTACCGGACATCCCGCCAAGTCTCTGACGGCTATGAATGCCATAACCGGACGCGCCATCGAACTTCCGCTGCAGCTGACAAATTTCATGACAGGGCGCGACCAGCGCATACGCATAGTGCCGACATATGACTCGCTGCGACAGATATTGCTCGCACAATGAACCCTGGTGCTGATAATCAGGTTATATCGATATAACAACTTAACAGTTATGACAAACAAACGCCAACTCAAAAAGAACATCCGTTATGTGTGCGGTGACATCGCCGCCGAACTTCTCGTGGCACGGGCCATGTATCCCGAATTCGATGATGTACGTGTCAACAAAATCATCAACG
>CAZETN010000002.1:0-23952 GCA_964514475.1 uncultured Bacteroides sp. | reverse complement strand
GGTTTTAGAAGCATGTTGCTCCTGCTGTTCGATGCCGCCATTCTCGTTCTCGGTCTGATGACGTTACGCGACAGACGCCAGATTATACTTGTAGCGACATTCTTTCTGCTTGCCTTCACCAGTACGATACTCCTGAACGACATCGGATGGATGAACCTGTTCAACGGCAGCCGCCTTTTCTTCGGCATGCTGTTTGCGCCTTCCATCTTCATATTTCTGCTCAACTGCAGGGATAAAGACAGATATCGCGCGTCATTAGACCGGCAGATGTACATATTTCTGTGGATACAGGCATTCTGCGTGACATGGCAGTTCATTAAATACGGTGCCAACGACCACGGCGGTGGCTCGATGGGCAACGGATGCTCGGGCATCATCTCAACTCTTATCATTCTGATTTCTTACTACTTCACCACGCGCGACTTTGACCCTTCCGATTTCAAAAAGTCGCTGTGGCGCAACCGCAAATACATACTGCTCATTTACCCGGTCGCGCTTAACGAAACTAAGGTGTCGATGGTATTCCTGCTCATCTATGCACTGCTCCTGTTCCATTTTCAGGGTAAATCGATGGTGAAGCTGATTTGCTCGCTCCCGGTTATCTGCATTCTGGGACTCGGCTTCCAGTTCGCTTACGACGCCGCCCTCGGAGGCAAAGGATACGACATGGGCGACTCAGCCGAGATGGGCGAATACCTTTTCGGCAAGGATGTCGAGTACGAAATCGGCAACATCCAGGACCTTATCGACAACGACATGATGGGAGCGGAGATTGATGGCGAAATTGCCGTCCAGGACCTGCCGCGTTTCATCAAGATAGGCCTGGTTCCTGCTGCAGTGGGTACAAGCCGCGGCGGAACCTTGTTCGGCGCCGGTCTTGGGCATTTCAAAGGAGGCACACTTGTCAAAAAGACCGATTTCTACAACCAGTACGAATGGCTCATCACCGGTACGGTAAACATATATATGTTCCTGTACATGCAGTTGGGATTATTGGGATTTGTATGGTTTGCCTTCTATCTGTATTTCCTGCTTGATTTCCGAAAACGAAGTCTGCCGTACGCCATGCAACTGAAACTGTTCCTTCTGACTGTGGCTATTGTAAGCGTATTCTATAACGACAGTTTCATGCAACTCGGGTTCTGCATTGTCTTTGCATTCCTGGGAATTGCCTCTACATTTTCGACGCCACGCGACAAAAATGATATTGTCCCCGACTCCCGCACTGCAGAAACGGCAGATCAGTAATATGACAGACCTGTGGTTATTATGTTGGCACGCAATTTCGTCGCGACGCAAGCACACCCTGAGCGACGCAATTAGCGTTTGCCGGGATACAGCGCCTCGATAAGCAGGGAAGCCGTATGCGTCGACGTCAGAGTGGGAGCATAAGCGATGCAGTTGTCCACATAATGCCCGTTTCGGGATGTAATCGCTTCGATATCGTCGGCTCCCCAGTTGTCTTTTACAATGCCAAGTCCGTGTTTACGAACCGTTTTCGCCGTCGTGGGCAGACTGTTCATCAGCACGGGAGTGCCGCATACAATCGACTCGGGAACCGACACCACATTCAGGTCCTGCGAAGTCAGCAGCAACGAGGCGCGTGCACTTGCAAGATGTTCAGCCATAACGCAATGCGGCGTAAAACCGAAAAACCTCACCTTATCCTCCACTTCCAGGTCGTGCGCCAGCTGCCTGAGTTCGGCCTCAAGCGGGCCGCGGCCGAAAATTTTCAGCACATAGTTTTCGCCTGCCGGACGCCGCGCGAAATCGGCGAATGCCTTGATTATGCCGTCCACATTCTTGCGCCTGATCAGCCGCGCTATCACGACAAGGCTGTCAGTCTTGTCGCGGCGCGTCACGAACTTCTCGGCGTTTATGCCATGGTCGGCCACCAGCGGCGACACATTCCCATGGTATCGGGCGACGAATGCGGCGGCGTCCTCCGAACGGCCAACCACCACAGGGCGGCGCATAAACAGCCTGGCTACCACGTTATACCATATTTTTGACGGCAACTGATGGAACTTGGCCGGATGTATGGCCATTTCCTGCCATATCACGGTTTTACGCGGAGCATACAACGATGCGAACAGACTCAGGAAACTGAACACCTCGCTTGACACCACAAGGTCATATTCAGCCGCGTGCCTGCGCAGAAACCGTTTCAACTCGGCCGAATACGGCAGCACCGTAGGCGGAAACAGCCGAGTGTACTTAGACTTGAAGAAAAGGATGTCGAACGGATACTCCTCTTCGGCAGCGGGCCGGTACTCGGACGCCGCGCACAGCGTCACTTCATGCCCCAGCTTCCTGAACCCCAGACACATGTTGTATATCATCGTGTCCTTGATGGAGTCGACCGACGGTATGACTCCGGCATTCGGAGTAAACAGTATGGCGTTCAATATCAGAATCTTCATTTCAAAGCATTTGGGTTAGGGTGTTTCTGTGTGTTTTGACCGGTCGGCGGAGAGACCGTCATATACAGCCGCCACCTGGCCGGCTATGGTCGACCAATCGTACTTTGACAGGTCATATGTCATGCGCGCCCTCTCTCCGGCGTCAGGGAGGTCGGAGAGACGGTTGGCGAGAGCCTTCACATCCCCTACATGAAAGTAACAGGCCGCGGGGAGGCCGACCTCGGTATTGGCCGGAATATCGCTGACAATAACGGGCAGACGGTACGACATAGCTTCGAGCAACGCAATAGGAAGCCCCTCGTGCGAGGACGGCAACACAAAGCATGCCGCGTGCGTGAGAATGGCTTGCAGCCTGCGGCCCCGGATAAATCCGGTCAGCACCGCATTGTTTGCCCGCGCCAACTCCTTTAGCGAACGCGAGTAGTCGTCTTCGAAGTCGGCGTCCCCGGCCAGTACCAGGCGGTATCCTCTTTCGGCCAGTGTGCTTTTGCCGAACGCCTCGATAAGATGATGCAGGTTTTTTTCGGGCACAAACCGGCTCATGCCCAGCACATACCGTCCCGGCTCTATCCTCAGTTCGGCAAACCATTCCGGCTCGTCGCAGAATTCCGGCTCCGGAACGCCATTATATATCAGATGTACGTTTTTAGTGCGCCCGTAGCGGCGCCCTATATTGTCGCGTATAGTCTCGCTGATTACTATGACATCGTTGGCATAACGGCTCCCCAGACTCTCGCCCAGTTTCAACACCGCCTTTGCCATCCGGCCCCATTTGTCCCGATCGTAGTCGGGACCGTGGTTGGTCATCACCACTTTCAGGCCAAGGAGACGGGCCAGCGGCACAACCAGGGCCGGACCGACAGCATGTATGTGTACAATGTCCGCACCCGAGCGCCGGGCATGCCATACAGCCCGCCAAGTGTGTATTATCGCCTCGAAGGCCTTCTTCCGCGGTGTGGCGATGTCGACAAGACGCACACCGCGCCATTCGGTCCGGCGGTCACCCATGACGTACGGATCGCGTCGGGCCACGGTGATATCGTAACCCATTTCGGCAAGGCGTGGATACAGGTTCTCGCAGTGGGTCTCCACGCCGCCCATGACGCCGGGTATGCCGCGTGTACCGGTTACAAACACTTTTACCATTGATGTCCCGATATTTTAGAGTTTGGACCTCAGGTCGCCCTGCGTCGGGTCCTGACCCACGTCACACCATTTTTTGTCAAGACAAGGCTTGAGACCGCGCATGCTGCGCAATTTGTTACGTAACGCCCATTTGAGCGGGAACTTGACATATTTGTGCATGACAGGCGAGGCCGTTCCCACCATCCAGCAGTTCTTTGGGCAACGCGCCACGCAGGCACGTACTTCAGCGGCTTCAGCACTGTTCCAGACCTCCATGAAATCGCTGACATCATGGATGTTGCCCATCGACTTTTTCCATATTTTCTCCTCCATGCCGTTGCAGGGATATACCTCGCCCCACGGGTCGATGAAGAAGTTGGCGCTGCCGGCCTCACAGGGAAGCATCCGGCGTCCTCCCTCGATGTAGTTGATCAGACCCATGTTGAACCAGGCCCGGAACCACGACTTGGGATGGTTCTCTTTGAGCTGCCATTCTATCAGCTGCTCGAAATTACCGCACACTTCATCCTTGTTGGTGATGACATTGTCGTCTTTATGGAAGTAGTAGGAATTGTGGAATGCCGCCGTCGCGAACTCCATACCCAGCGATTTGCTGAGCAGGTACAGCGACAGCATGTCCTTGGAGTTGTTGTTGGACACCGTACAGCCGAAACCTATATCCTTCAGACCCATATCCTTAAGCGTCAGCAGCGTGCGCAGTCCTTTGTCGAAGCCGCCCTGATGTCCGCGCAGCTCATCGTTCTTGCTGCTGAGCCCTTCGATGGAGATACGTATTCCGATATTGGGGAAGCGCTTTGCCAGCGCCACCACGCGGTCTTCGAACCAACCCGACGTACTGATGACTATACGGTCGGTATGCCGGTAGCACTCTTCGACTATTTCGGCCAGGTCTTCACGTATGAAAGGTTCGCCGCCGGTAAGATTGATAATCTTCAGGCGGGGCAGGATTTTCAGGTCGGCAGCCTTTATTTCCTCCTTTCGGTCAGTGGGATTTTGCCAGATGTTACACATCTTGCACCGCATCGGGCAGCGGTATGTCAATATGATGCTTGCATCTGTCGGCGCGGGCACATTTATTTCGTTTTTCATATCGGTTCAGGTTTTCAGTCTATGTTATTATCGTAAACGGTAGTTAACGTTTTGTAGTGGGTGTCGGCGCTGAAGCGGGTTCGGGCGGCGTCGGCGATGGCGCGGTGGTCCCAGGGGTGGGCGGCGGCGCTGTCCATGGCACAGGCAAGGGCGTCGGGGTCGCCGGCAGGGACTATCAGGCCCGTTGTGCCAGGCTCGATGAGTTCGGGGATACCGCCCATGTCCGAGCCTATGACGGGGGTGCCCATACACAGCGACTCGATGGCGCCAAGCGGATTGTTCTCGTAGCAGTCGCTCACCAGCACCGAAAAGCGGGCGCGCGAGCAAAGCTCGGTAACCCCGGCCGCGTCGAGCCGGCCCACGAATTCGATGTTCGGTGCCGAGGCATACTCGGCGCGCAGTTCGTCGGCAAGCGGACCGTCGCCGGCTACCTTCATACGCAGTCCCGGGCGCATGGCGGCCGCGCGCAGCATGGTGCGCACGCCTTTTTCCTCGCTCAGCCTGCCTATATAGCAGCAGTAATCATCGCGATGCGCGGCCGGAGCCGAGGCCAGCGCCTCCATCTTGGCCGGGTCGACGAAGTTGCAGCTGACAACAAGTTTCGAGACGTCGAAACCGGCCTTTTGCATCGACCGGGCCATAAAACGGCTCGGGCACACAAACACATCGGTATTGCGCTCGAGCACCCGGCGGTTCCAGCGCAGAGCCTCAAGCCAGGCGATGGCGCTTGCCGCGAGCGATCCTTTCATGCAGCGGTTGCGCAGCACGCCGCTTTTGCCGCGGACGGCACAGTCCTGACAGGGCACTCCGTTTTTCTGGCACGAGTACGACGGACACAGCAGCTTGTAGTCGTGCAGCGTCCACACCACCCGTATGCCGCGGCGGTGCGCCATGAGCGCCAGCACGGGCGACAGATAGCTGTGGATGTTGTTGAGGTGTACCACATCGGGGCGAAAGTCATCGAGAATGCGTCCGAACGACGTGCGTATGTCGCCGACACCCAGTGTGCGCGCCACCGCACGCAGACGCGTGCCGATGCCGCCGCCGAAACTTACCTGCGGGGCAAAATAGCGGTCATACTCAGCAGGCACATTGTCGGGATAGCGCATGGCATACACCGCAGTCTCGTGGCCGCGGTCACGCAACAGCCGCTCAAGGTTCATGGTGACAACGCAGTCACCGCCGCGAGGGTAATAGAACTTGTTGACCAGCAAAACTTTCTGCTTCATAAACAATGAGAATATAGACAGTTCAAAGCGTGGCGCATGCGCCCACCAGGATAAGTAGTCGCAAATATACAAATAAAATTCAACATAGCCCCCTTTCGCGCCCAAAAACTACACATTATATATAATAGGGATATATAATAGGGCCTGTTCCGGCCGGGTATGGCTCCGCCGCCGACAGCCTGATATAAGCGGCACCATGGAGCGCTGTCCCGGACAACTGCGCCCGGGAGATACGCGCGGACACTCTCCCGCCGGGATGCGACAGCCTCTTTCCCGGACGGCGCGCACATTATCGTACTTGCTCTTTTTTTACGGCCCCTCGCATTTTGTCTTTTTGTCATGTTAAGCCGTGTTAATTCATGGTTTTTGCTCGCGTTTAGTGCGAATTTATCAAAAACATAACCCCAAAACTATGCTTTTTGACATGGTTTTTGCTCCGAAATCTCCAATTTTTCAGCTTTCGCACAAAAAAAATTTGTAACATTTTGTTAGTTTTTCGATAAAAGTCTTTATCTTTGTGAAATCTATAATATAAGTTTCCATACGTCACAGCCTCATTATCCACCTGCTGATAAGACCTACACCACTGTAAATCAATTGTTTATTTAATATTTGTCTAATTATTTTTAGTATGAAAAAGCTGTTTCTATTACTTATGGCAGTATTGACGGTGTCGTTGGGCGCGCTGGCCCAGAACCGCACCGTTACCGGTACTGTCATCGATGACGCAGACGGCGAACCCATCGCAGGCGCCAGCGTCGTTCCCGTGGGAGAAAGCAAAGGCGTGATCTCGGATGCCGACGGCCAGTTCGTCATCCAGGTTCCCAACAACGTCCGCGCTCTTACCATCAGCTACATCGGCTATGCAAGCCAGACTGTCACAATCGGCCGCGGTCCCATCATGGTACGCCTCAAGAGCGCCATCGAGACCAAAGACGAAGTCATTGTAGTTGCCTATGGTACCACAACAAAAGGCGCATACACCGGTTCGGCCGGCACAGTGAGCGCCGCGCAGCTCGAGAACACACAGGTCAGCAACGTCACCAACGCCCTGTCGGGTAAGGTTGCCGGTGTACAGACCCTCAGCTCGAACGGCCAGCCCGGTAAGGGTTCAACCGTGCGCATCCGCGGTGTAGGCTCGATCAACGCAACCTCGAACCCCCTCTATGTGGTTGACGGCATGCCCCTCGAGGACGCCGACTACATGAACACCATCCCCTCGTCGGACATCCAGTCGATCACCGTCCTCAAGGACGCCGCATCGACCGCCCTCTACGGTGCCCGCGGCGCAAACGGTGTCATCCTCGTCACCACCAAGAAAGGCAAAAGCGGACAGGCAACCGTCACCGTCGACATGAAGTGGGGCGCAAACACCCGCTCACTCTCCAACTACGACGTAATCAAGGACGAGCGTCAGTACCTCGAGACCATATATCAGGCTCTCGTCAACAAGGGACGCCTCCACTATGGCGTGACCGGCGCTCAGAACCTCAACAACTACGCAAACGCAAACCTCTGGAGCTCGCTCGGTTACCAGACCTGGACAATTCCCGAGGGCGAGCTTGCTATCGGCCAGAACGGCAAGTTCAACCCCAACGCCACTCGCGGCTATACCCGCGGCAACTACTACTTCGAAGGCGACGACTGGGAAAAGGAATGCCTTATGACCGGCCTGCGTCAGGAGTACAACATGAGCATCTCCGGCGGTACCGACCGTCTCAACTTCTACATCTCGGGCAGCTATCTGGGTGACGAAGGTATCATCAAGAACTCGCACTTCAACCGCTTCAGCACCCGTGCCACCGTCGACTACCAGGCAAAAGACTGGCTCAAGGTCGGCACAAGCCTGGCATACACCTACTCCAACACCGCAAATCCCGGCGACCAGACCGTCGACTATGCTTCGTCGACCGGCAACGCCTTCAACACCGCCAACAACTTTGGCCCCGCATACCCCTTCTGGATCCGTCTGGCCTCCACAAAGCAGATTGCCTACAACCAGACCTACGGCAAACCCATCTACGACTACGGTGACGGCGCCGACTACGGCTGGGGCCCCACAGGCATGAGCCGTAACGTACTCGGCCAGTCCAACCCCATCGGAGCACTGTCGTATGACACCACCGACTACCTCACCGACGCTCTGGATGCCAAATGGTACGCCATCCTCACTCCCCTCAAGGGTCTCACCATCAACGGCACCGTCGGCTACTTCCTTGCAAACGAGCGTCTGCACGCCATTCAGAACGGCGTTTACGGCCAGTTCACCGCTTTCGGGGGCGCCGTTCAGCAGGAGAGCGACCGCAACCGCTCGATTAACCTCCAGCTCCTTGCCGACTACAGCTTCACCGTCGCACAGAACAACAACTTCAATGTAATGGTGGGCTTCGAGAACAACTCGTACCTTCAGGAATTCGTATGGGGCTCGGGCAACCGCCTCTACAACCCCACATGGCCCTTCCTTGACAACGTTATCGACGACAAACAAAACGGCGGCGGCCAGTACACTCTGACACACCGCGGCTACATGGGCCGTCTGCGCTACGACTATGCAGGACGCTACTACCTCACCGCATCGGTCCGCCACGACGGCAGCTCGCGCTTCCACCCCGACCACCGCTGGGGCACATTCTGGTCGGCATCGGCCGGCTGGGATATCTCCAAGGAAAGCTTCATGCAGGAGTACAGCGACATCGTCGACATCCTCAAGTTCAAGTTCTCCTACGGTGAGAACGGTAACGACGGCATCGGCTCACACTTCCTGGCCTACGCCGACCAGTACCAGATCGGTGGCGGCGACGGCGTCTGGAACGACGGCTCGCTCGTATTCAAAGGCAACAAGGATATCTCCTGGGAGAAATCGCAGGCCATCAACACCGGCTTCGACTTCAGCTTCAAGCAGGGTCTCGTAAGCGGTAGCGTAGAGTACTACCAGCGCACCGTCGACGACATGCTCATCAACCTGCCTGTAGCACCCTCGCTGGGCTACAGCTCGGTGCCCTACAACGTTGGCAAGATGCGCAACAACGGTTTCGAAATCGACCTCAACGTACGCCCCGTCGCTACAAAGAACATCACCCTCGACATCAACGCCAACCTCACCATGGGCTGGAACAAGGTGCTCCGTCTCGACCCCTCGATTCTCACCCGCAAAGTCGAAAACTGGAACCCCAACTCCGAAATGGGCTGGCTCAGCGGCAGCCGCATCTTTATCGAAGGCGAGTCGATGTACAACATGTACCTGGTTGAGTACGCCGGCGTCAACCCCGAAACCGGTAAGCCCGAATGGTGGACCCGCCAGAAAGACGTCGACGAAAAAGGCAACACCTACTACACCGACGTAGAAGTACGCACCGACAACTGGACCGACGCCTACAACGCCAACCGCAAGCCCACCGGCAACCTGATGCCCAAAGGCTACGGCGGCTTCGGCTTCGACCTGCAGACCTACGGCTTCGACCTCAGCATGGCATTCTCGTACCAGTTCGGCGGCCGCATCTATGACAACGCATACGCCGGCTACATGAGCAACTACGGCACAACCTCGATGGGCTACAACCTGCACAAGGACCTGCTCAATGCATGGACTCCCGAGAACAAGACTTCGAACATCCCCGTAATGGACCCCGAAGCCGCCTACTCGGCAGGCTCGACCTCGACCCGCTTCCTGATTTCGTCGAACTACCTTTCGCTCAACAACATCACCCTGGGCTACACCCTCCCCGCAAAGTGGACAACCCGCGTTTACCTCAACAACGTACGCCTCTACTTCTCGGCCGAGAATGTCGCTCTCTGGAGCAAACGCAAAGGTCTTGACCCCCGTCAGAGCTACACCACTTCGAACAACGCCACCTACTCGCCCATCCGCAGCATCTCGGGCGGCATCCGAGTTTCGTTCTAAAAAGTCTAATCTCTTAAGGAACATTCAATCATGAAAAAGATTATCAACGTGTCTCTGGCCTTGGCCCTCGCCTCAGTTACCCTGACGGGCTGCGAAGACCTCGACAACAGAAATATGAGCAAATACGTGACCACCGACGACAAGGTGGCTACCCTGGTCATGAACCCTGACATGGCCATGGCCGGCGTATCCGGTATATCGGCGGCCGCCAACCAGTACGAGTCTGTGTTCGCCAACCACTTCGACTTCGGTTACGCCTCGACCATGCTCGGCACCGACCTGCAGAGCGATGAAATGCTTTGCGACCGCACGGGTTACAACTGGTTCAACTACTGGGAGGGCTTTACTTCGCCCACTGCCGGCGGTACTCCCGCTGCCGAAGCCTGGTACATCTTGTACAAACAGATCTTCGCCTGCAACAGCGTAAGCCAGAGCATCCCCTCGGACACCGAAACCCCCGAGCTGATGTTCAACCGCGCCCAGGCCCTGCTCACCCGCTCGTTCGACTACTGGGTACTGGCACAGCTCTTCCAGTTCAACTACGACGGCAACCAGAGCAAGCCCTGCGTGCCCATCGTAACTGACGAAAACGCCGTCGAGGTAGAGCAGAACGGTGCTCCCCGCGCTACCGTCGAGGAGACCTACGCTCAGATCCTCGCCGACATCAACGAGGCCATCGACCTGCTTGACAAGGCCGGCCTGCAGCCCTCGGCCATCATCTCGTCCAAACCCAAACGTTTCGGCTCGCTCGCTACCGCATACGGACAGCGTGCCCGCATTTACCTGACCATGCACAAGTATGCCGAGGCCGCCAAGGACGCCCGTCAGGCCATCACCCTGGCCGAGGCAAGCGGCATCCGCTGCAAGTCAATTGCCGAAGCCGGACGTCCCTCGTTCTGGAGCATCGACGAAACCGACTGGATGTGGGGTATCCCCG
Organism: uncultured Bacteroides sp.; assembly: GCA_964514475.1. Classification (GTDB taxonomy): domain Bacteria; phylum Bacteroidota; class Bacteroidia; order Bacteroidales; family Muribaculaceae; genus CAG-873. Next base: position 13,227 of record CAZETN010000002.1, on the reverse strand, counting down.
TCAACGAGTCCGACCGCGTCGTTACCAGCGGTATCGTAAACTGGCCCTCGCACATGAACACCTTCTGTGCCAACGGCTATGTAAACGTAGGTGCCTGGAAATATATCAACGCCGACCTCTACGCCCAGATTCCCGCCACCGACATCCGCAAAGGATGGTTCCTTGACGAAAACCTCCACAGCGACAACCTCAACTCGCAGGAACTGGCATACTGCCAGAATCAGGATAACCCGATTCCCCCCTACACCAACGTCAAGTTTGCCGGCTACAACGATGTAGTAGGCGCCACCACCAACTCCAACGACATCCCCCTGATGCGCCTTGAGGAAATGTACCTCATCGAGGCCGAAGGTCTGGCAATGTCGGGCGGCGACGGTGCTGCCGCGCTCACCGCATGGGTAAGCCAGTACCGCAACCCCTCGTACACCTGCACCAAGTCGGGCACGGACGTACAGGCCGACGTTTACTTCCAGCGTCGTATCGAACTTTACGGCGAGGGTCTGAGCTGGTTTGACAAGATGCGTCTCAACCTCCCTGTCAACCGCATTGTCTCGAATGCCGCTCCCGAATATGCCTTCTACGTACCCGAACAGGGCGCAGTGAAGAATCCCGACCACGCCCTTGTACGTATCTACTGCATACCTACCGGCGAAATCACAGGTAACCGCGCCATCAACGAGTCGGACAACAACACCGAATACGTGAAGCCCGACCCCGCAACATGGCAGCCCTGACCTGCTGAAACGGTCTGCTTAGCGATATAACTCATTCCATCCTCTCTCCTCTTCTTCCTTTTACATTTCAGTACAGTTTTACAAAAACTTCCGAAAACAAAATGAAACTTATCAAAGCTATCATACCGGTTCTGTTCGCCGCTCTTGCCACATGCTTCACCGCCTGCAGCGACGATGACGACTACGTTGTCGGCCAGCAGTCTCCCGGAGCGTACTTCGAGGCATCGCTTCCCGACGAAGTGCTCATCCCCATGGAAGGCCCCTCGTTCGAAATCCAGGTAAACCGTACCAGCGCCGAGGCCCCGGCAACCTACGCCGTAACCAGCGACGCACCCTCGTGCTTCAACGTGCCCTCCACCGTCACCTTCAACGGCGACGCCCTCACCACCAGCCTGGTTGTCACCTACGACCCCGCCGACGTTGAGCAGGACAAGCCCTACGAGGTAAACTTCACTCTCGACCCCGCCTCGGACTACGGCAACGCCACATACTCCGTTACCCTGCTTCGTTCCGTTCCCAAAGAGACCATCGCGTGGAGCGGCCACACAACCGGTATCTACACCTACACCCAGTTCATGAGCGGTGCAGGCGAGTACAACGTTACATGGACCTACAATCCCAACGACCCAAAAAAGGACATCGTAATCAACGTGGAGCCCTCCGACCCCACCGACCCCGAATCGAAATGGTTCTATGACGACGGCAAGATTTTCCCGGGTATCGTGCTGCGCATCAACATGCCGGACGCCGACAAGCGCCTCAGCAACGGCTGCATCCCCGTCTTTGTCGAAGTACAGCAGATTACGGGCGACCCCTACCAGGGCAATGACGTAGCTGTCTGCGATATGGCCAACTTCTATCTCCAGATCATGGAGAACCCCGTCGGCTACGAGCGTTACAAAGACTACAGCTACTACGACCCCAAGACCGGCACATTCTCGCTGTATGTACTTTATGCACTGCTCAACAAGCCCGGCAACGTGTACAGCCAGGGCGGATACGAGTATCTTAGCCTCAGCGGTTTCCCCAACTACGAAGTTGACGCAGTATACAAAGGCCTCTTCAAGGATGCTGACGGCGAATACAGCGTACAAGCAGAAGTAATGCTCGGCAGCGACGTCGCCACTGCAAAGACCGCTCTTGTAAGCGCTTCTTCGGACACCCAGGCTGTTGACGCAGTCGTAAACGGCGAAGTCGAGGCTCAGGAAATCAAGGCCGAAGGTCTCGAGACATACCCCGTATCTTATCCTGTCTCCAGTGCAGGCAACTACTTTATAGTTGTCGTAAGCTACGACAGCAAGGGCGATAAACAGCTCTCTGTCGCAGTGCCTGTCGAGGTTGAACTCGGAGGCGGCAGCACCGTACGTCCCGACGGCGAAGGCTCAATGCTTGACGGATGGGTTACTCCCGCATTCCAGGTAACATCGCAGGATGGCACCATTCTTACTCCCGAAGACCTGATTTTCCCGGTTGACTTCGGTGTTGACTCGCAGGACGCATCAATCCGCTATCTGGTCAACCCCTATAACAACGACAACTTCCCCATCACCTACCTCGGCGGCAACGCCTACGGCAAGAACCGTAACATCGCCTTCACCCTTGACGGTGATTACTTCGCTATCGAACCGCAGCTCTGCGGCTTCGGCGGTGCAAACTGGGGTGGCGAGATGACCATCGGTAACTACGAAGGCTACATAGCCCAGCTCAATGGCTTCACCAAGGATCAGGTTATCGCCTTCATGGCTCAGCGCGGCATCGAACGCTGCACTGTAGAAAACGGTATCGTTACTGTTCCTGTCAGCCTCTGGGCCCGTCCCGCTACCGCCAACAACGAATTCGGTTATACCTGGAACAGCTGGAAGCTCTCGATGATCGGTCTGCCCGAGGCCAACGACAACGCAGTTGCCCGCGCCAAAGCAAAATCGGTCGCCAACCCGCAGTTCCGCACCATCACCAGCCGTGCCGCTGTGCGCGCCGAGTTCCAGCTTGACAAGCTGGGCAAAAAGAAAACTTCGCGTATCAACCGGACTTTATCGGCAGAAAGCATCCGCTGATTTGACCCGCCGGTTTTAACGACACTCTTCTAAATCGTATATACAGTATATAGTTGACAACCGACTAATAGAAACCATCATACGACTTTAGACACCCGGAGGGGAGCAGCCGTAGAGGCCGCTCCCCTCCAACTTTTTGCCAACTTTTTGAAGGGAAGCCAGCACTTTTTGGCATGCCTTATCGGCTTAGGTGCAAAATTTTAGCTAATTCTGGAAGACTTTTATAACCTCTTTATTTACAAGAGGTTTGAGAGAAAGGTCAAAATAGAGGTAACGAATTGGCAACCGTGTTTATTTCTGCGCTTTGCTGTGAGTTGCTGTCAATGTCTCTCGTCTTGATGCAAAATTAGCAATAAAAATCGAAATATATCAAAACGTCCCATAATTTTTATCGAACGACGTTTCCATTCGATGAATAGAGCTAATCCTTTTTAGCCAATTTTGGAAAAACAACAATACTTCTTATGATAATCCATATGAAATCCGAATATTCTTGTATATACCCATGCTCAAAAAGTTGACGGGGGAAGAACTATTTTAACAACAACAGGGCGATGGTCTGAGGCATTAGGTTCGTTAACGACTTCACGGTGTAGTATCTCCACTTCGCAGCGTTGGCTAATCATTATGTAGTCGATGGTCTTTTGGGGATTGTCTGCGGGGAATGTCTTTTCAGTTGTGTCGTTGAGAGGTTTGAAATCCTTGGCAAGTTTTACAAAAGCCTCTGAATCGGGAGTGAGATTGAAGTCTCCAGCCAATAAGAATGGTTTGATGCAATTCCGTGTAAGTCTTTGAATAGAGTCTATTTGGATAAGACGGTCATTCTTTCCCAATCCAAGGTGTGTTACCCCCATAGTGTAATTTGGAAATTCGGCGATGATGACTCCCCGTGGTTCAGAAGAGTCCGCAAGGTGAATTTTGATGATGTCCTGCGGTTTGTTTCGAGTCAGCAGACCGATGCCATACTTGCCTCCGCTATAGTCAATCGTTGACAGGAATATTGGATTGAGGCCTGTCAGTTGTGCAATTTCAGCGAGGACAAACTTTGGGTGGCGGGATGTCATACTGTCAAGCTCTTGAACAGCTACGATGTCAGGATTCTGCTTGCTGATGACACGTGCTATGCTTTCAATATCGAATTGACCTTGCATCGACTTACAATTATGCACATTGTAACTCATGACCTTCAGCGTGTCATATTGAACACTTGTAGAGCTTGATCTTTCGCTATTTATATGAGCGAATGTCCCAAACGCGACAAATGCGCTTAATGCAATCAGTAATATTCTGTAGTTCATTTTGTTTGATTGAATTTAGGAAATGTAGCCCAACTACGTTTGTTATTCCACGACAAGGCGCAACGGACGAAATCCTGAAATGGAATTGTTACCTAAACCAACACCCGCCGGTCTGCCTTGAAAGGCCAAGTGGTAAGCATTTAATGTTCCTCCAACAGTGGAAGACCAACAGCAACCGTGTTCACCTTTTTTTTTGACAGTCGTATTATTTTCCGAAAAAAATCCGGATGCGGGGAACGTGTATTCAAGATAGTTCTTTATCCAATATTCCTCATCGGCTATCATATCCAAACTGGTTTCCGTATCGTTTTTATCCACAGCCTTGATTCTGATAACTAAATATCTGTCGTTGTCCTCTCCCGCATATTCCCAACGATATGCGGCACGGTGTTCACTTCCGTTGAATCGCAAACCATAAACTACATTGTCCGAAATACGCTTTAATCCGCTATTGTCCTCTGACGTTTTAATATCGTAATCTTCTGATGCAGGATATTTACCGTCTTCATCATTTTTCAAGTGTATTTCTTCCCGATAAGAAGAGGAGACTTCCGCTCCATTCCAATACACTATCGGTGGTACGAGTAGTAATAATTCACCAAAAGTAGGAAGACGGTACCTCACACCATTGCAAACAAAGCCGTTTATATTAGACGCTCCAGCCACATTATAAGTGTTTTGCAGTGCTTTAAACTGATAATAGGTGCTTATATCGGGATGATTGGTAAATGTTTCTTGAAAAGTTACCGGATAAAACTCCTTACCATCCATATTTTGCGGATTCGTCCAATCCACATCTGCTACATTAATTTCCGTAAAGAGCTTCGCAACAAGCAAGTTGTTATTCATGCTCTGTTGTTTCATATCTTCCTGGACTTCAGTATCGCCATCGGATGTACAACCGCCGAAAGACATTAGCAATATTACGGGCAAAAGACTTCTTAATTTTTTCATTTATCTCTGTTATAAGATAGTGGCTTACACTTGTTATTTAATTTTGAAATTATACTGATGTCCGAACTTTCTGAGAATTGCAAGCCGCAGAGTTCTCTGAGACAGATTGTAAAGCGAAGTCCACTGCGTTTGTGAGGTTATCTCTATTGTCGGCGGTTGTGAAACATCGGCAAGCAGGTTCCACGCTGCTTCAGTTGAAAGCTTGTAATTGTTAGCTTCAAGTAAATCTCTCATTTTGAAATAACGGTCTCGTCCATGTGATGAGCCCCAGCCATCGGGTCTTCCCACCATTGTCGGCGATACATAAAAATTGGTCACACACCGCATCGTGTTGTTGTCCGTAAACACCTCCATCACACTCGGGATGGTGTCTCCTTTTGCATTTGTATATTCAACGATGGCGTAATCGCCTGTCGCATCCGCCATAAAGAAATGATAATTGCTGCTTCCTTGCCCTCTCATGTCCATATCATAGTTCTTTAACATGGCAACAGCCTCTTTAACTGTTGAGGCGCGGTCAAGCAGCATACGCATGGCCACAGTGCTACTAATCCTGGGCTTACCGGTGTTCTGCATGGTCTGATTCTCTTTCAGAGCGAGGATACCGATTGAAAAGCCATCCTCGTTAATGCCGTCGAGCAAAGCGTATGGTAATCCCATCAACATGGACAAATCTGTTTCGCCATCGTTGTAAAATCCTCTGGCATACCCCAAATTTATGCCATCTACAATAGATATAGACTTCTTCCCTCCGACCGGCGCGGTGTGAACTACAATGGCGGCAATATCCACATACCTGGTAGAATCTTCGTTCATGTGTCGAAAGTCATAGTTGCGTCCCATAAGATATTCTCCGCTTGTAACCTCAGGGACTGCAAATGCACTGCATCCAGCACCGAACTTGGCAGTTGACTTACCTGCGGGCATTTTATCGAACAGCAAACTGCCGATATACCCGAACAACGGCTTGGTTTCGGTGATGCCGGCACTGAGCACCTTGTCAAGTTGATAGTCGGCTGTGTATTCTATCTCGTAGAGTCTTCCTTCGTTGTCAAGAGCTCTCATGGACCGCAACATGGCCAGCTTGGTCGAGTCTGTAATGCAAGCTGCCGGATTATCGCTTGTTTCCGGCAGTACCGGATTGAGTACCGGATTGTCGTCATCATTACAGGCTGTCATTAGAAAACATCCTGCAATTACAATCATGAACAAAAACTGTTTCATATATTTCGGTATCTTGATTTTTGGGTGGCAAATTAATATTCTATTTTATCCGTTTTGTTCATCCACATTTCAAATGCACGGATGGCTTCAGGATTAAGCAATCTTTCGCATGGTAGCTTACGCTCGTTGCGCGGAAGTTCCAATTCATCATAGATGAATGAATCATCGAAACCGATATTCTTTGCATCGGTCTTGTCGTTGCCGTAATACACCTTGTCGATATGAGCCCAATAGATGGCACCGAGACACATGGGGCAAGGCTCGCAAGATGTGAAAATCTCGCATCCGCTCAAATCGAATGTCCCCAGCTTTTCACATGCCGCACGGATCGCACTGACCTCTGCATGAGCCGTGGGATCGTTATTGGAAGTGACTCTGTTCACACCTGTTGCAATAATCTCACCGTCGCGGGCAATCACAGCACCGAACGGCCCTCCGCCATTGGAGATATTCTCTTCCGAGAGCCGTATTGCTTCTCTCATCAGCTGTTCTTTTGTCTTGGCATTATAGTTTTGAGCTGCCACAAGACCTGAGAGGATCAAAGTAAAGGTGACAAACAGAGTAATTCTTATATGTGCTACGCTCATAAATAATATTTTAGATCGGTTCTGATAATGATTTTCGGCAACAATGAAATAAGGACCTCATTAATTTCACCGATACCGCAAAGCAAATGAGCTTCTAACTGCAAAATTAGCAATTATTGTCAATTTTTCGGGGGGGGGTGACATATTTTAACATATAAAACTAACGCGCAATACAATCCGGGGATCAGAACGGAAAAATCAAGGGCAACGCAAAAATCATCAATACGCCGAGGATGATTTGCAAGGGCGCACCGACTTTGACATAGTCAATGAATGAATATTGTCCCGCAGGCATGACCAATGCATTTGGCGGAGTCGAAAACGGGGAGGCAAAACACAGTGAAGCACCGAGAGTGACTGCAAACAACATGGGAAGCGGGCTAACACCGTAGGCGAGTGCGCTTTGCATAGCAATAGGTGCCATCAAGACTGCTGTTGCCGTATTGGAGATAAATAGTGTCATCAGGGATGTTGTAAAATAAAGACCCGCCAAAAGCCAGTGGGGACCGAGAGAGCCTAGATGCGCAACCAATGCAGAGGATACAGCATCGGACACACCGGTTTTCTCTAATGCGACACTCATAGGCATCATCGCGGCAATAAGGACGATGCTTTCCCAGTTGATTGTCTTGTATGCGTCTCCTACAGAACGAAAACATCCGGTCAGCACTGTGGCGAGTGCAGCCATTATAACTGTAATTACTGCGGGTACGATATCCAGAACAAGCATAACAATCATCGCCACCATTATTACGGCGGCTATCGGGGCTTTGTAGTCGATAGTCACTTTTGAGGCTTCCGAAAGTGGCTGACCAAGCACCACCCAATGTCGTGTATCACTGCTGAGGAGCTCTATCGCACTCCATGTTCCCTGTGCGAGAAGGACATCGTTTTTACAGACTTTATGTGTCGCAAGTTTTTCCGTGAAGTACTGTCCGCCCCTGCGTACTCCGAGGACATTGACATTAAAACGGTTTCGAAAATCAAGCTCGGCTATTGTCTTGCCGAGGATTGCCGACTCGGGCATCGGAACAATCTCTGCAACGCCAATGTCATAAAACCGGAGGTTGTGGCGCGTGCCATCTGGATTGGTGTCGAGCTCGAGGCCATAATCAGAGACAAACCGATTGACACCGGTCTTTGATCCGCGTACAAACAGTACATCTCCCGGGTCGACCGTAGAACCGGCAGTCGGAGTCTCTTGGGATATGTTTTTGATAAGGCGTCCGGGATGCTCGCCTGTTCGCAGTTCCAGAACATCAAGGTTGTAAATATTGCGCAACGCCAGATTTCCCAATGTCAGTCCGGCTATCGGAGATGTCGCAGGAATCCTTACTTTCCACAGGTCGTTGTTAAGACCGTACTCATCTACAATCTCGCTCAAGGAACGGATTCTGCGTCCATGTGAGCTTGAGCCGGATTCAGAGGGCTGTTTACGCGAAAGTTTCCGGCTGAGAGGAAGCAGCAACAAGGTTCCCGCAACAAGACATATCACGCCCGCCGGGAGGAAAGAAAACATTGTCAGAGGCTCGTTTCCTGCTTCTTCCCAAATTTCTGCAATCACAAGGTTCGGAGGTGTTCCTATAAGTGTCAGCATTCCGCCCATACTTGATGCGAAAGCAATGGGCATAAGCAACCGCGATGCGGAAACACCGGAGGCCGCAGCCATAGAGACTACTATCGGGAGCATAAGTGCAACTGTTCCGGTGTTGCTCACAAATCCTCCGATAAGACCGGTAGCGAGAACCACCACAAGAAACAATCTTGTCGGGTTGCCGCCGCCAAACTTCAACAATCCCGCTCCAAGCATCTTGGCAAGGCCTGTGTTGAAAACTGCACCGCCGACAACAAACAGACCGACCATCATGATTACTATGGGGTTGGCGAATCCCGAAAGAGCTTCCTGCGTGGAAATCACGCCGCTAACGGTTAAAAATACAAGGGCCAATAATGCTACGACATCGGCGCGGATTCGTCCCCAGACGAATCCTGCAACAGCCAAGCCGAGAGACAGAAGTGAAATCAGCATATGTTTTTTTGATTATCTGTTGGGGTTATAGTTTCGGACTACAGCATTCATAATACAATGAAGGGAGAGACTGCACTATGGTGCGACTTTAAGCAATGAAAAAGTGAATTCAAGTCCTCCTTCTTCCCGGTTCCGGGCTGAAACAGTGCCGCCAAGAACTTCAACAGCACTATGGACAATAGAAAGTCCCAAGCCTACACCTCCTTTTTTGCGTGTCCGCCCGGCATCTGCACGATAGAAGCGTTCAAACAGATGTTCCAGTTGCTCCTGCTTTACTCCTACACCGTTGTCGGCATAGGAAAACACGTAGTAGTCCGGAGTCTCTTCAATTAATCGCAAGGTCATTTCCGTTCCATTGCTATGAAGAATGGAATTGCGTATCAGGTTTAGCATTACGGATGTCAGTAATTCTCGGTTGCCTTGTATTTGACAGTCCTCAGGGATATCGTAGATGAATGTCATATTACGGGCAATCCCGGCAAATTTCAAATCATCTGCAATCCCGGATATTATGTCATACAGATTCACATTCGAGATGGCGATGCTGTCCGGTTTCTCTTCAAGTCGCGCTATTACTGAAATATCGCTGACCAGTGAATTCAGACGGTCAACATTTTCAATGATACGTTTCATAAACGTATCACGTGTGATCTCATCCATATCAGGAGCATTTAATATTGTCTCCGTATATCCGCGAATAATACCCAGCGGCGTTTTAATTTCGTGGTTGATATTGTTTGTCATCCGACGCTGAAACGCCTCTTTCTCTTCTAATGCATGAATTACTTTTTGATGCTCAACATTGGTCTCGTCAATAGATTGTATCAAGGATGTATAAATGCAGAATATTTCTTTGGCGATTTCTCCGAGCTCGTCATTCGGAAAATTCGGCACATTGTCAATAGGTTGCTTATGTGAAGCCTGATGCGCAAACTGCCGCAAAAGATAAATATTGCGACTCAGCAAATGTGTCGAAAAATATACTACAGCAGATGCGACTGCCGTGATTAAGAAAAGAAGCCACCAATGTATGTCCGTGCGGATTGCGCTGTTGATTGAAAAGCTGTATGGCATGCCGGTTTTGACTGTTATTTTACCATCGCGACTCGTGCCGGATGAAAAGTAGAACAAATCGGTATTGCCGTCCGCGTTATACTTTACCAATCGCGTTGTCTTGTCTTCCGGCTGAAGATCCTCAAGATTGTCCAGATCCGGAGGAATCGGCTGTCTGACAGATGCTATCAAGGAGTCGCCATTTCCATATATACTTATCTGCATGGCGTCAAATGTAGAGTTCTGATAGCATATACCTAACATTTGCACAAACTCTTTCACATCATGACCGTCCTCATAGACGGACATAATGTGTTGATCAATCATTTTAAGTTCATTGCGCAACAATCGTTTCTTGTAATTTACTTCGGTTGCATATTGAAAGTAAAACAGACCTCCAAATATTGACCAAACGAGAATTATGACCCAGAAGAAAAGTTTATTGCGGTATGTTAATTTCATACAATATAAGGACTTTAGTGTATTAATTTACAAAATTAATACTATATAACCACCTACCTATATTAAATAGTATTAAATTTAATTAATGAAATTTCAAACTGTAGATTCTCATATTTCAAACAATACTCCATGCTTATTTGCATTTCACAAAAATAAGTTGTATCAAAAAAAGTAGCCTCTAAAAACTCGTCAAAACTTTTAGGGGCTACATTTTACTTACCTTTTAACGGGAGGTCTAAATTACCCTCATCCCAAACGTCTATCTCATAAAAGTTGATTCAGCAGTTATTTTTCTTGCGCTCGAAGTAGCCTTGCTCTTTACCGCATACCGGACACTTCTTGGGAGCGTTCTTTCCACGGTGAATATATCCGCAGTGACGGCATTGCCATTCTTCCTCTTCGCTGTCGCTGAACACAGTGCCGCTCTGCACACGTCCCAGAAGCTTTAGATAGCGTTGTTCGTGCCCTTGTTCTACTGCCGCAACAAGTCTGAAGTGGGATGCGATTCTTCCAAACCCTTCTTCTTCGGCGACTTTGGCAAACTCAAGGTACATGTCTGCCCATTCTTCGTGTTCACCGGCGGCGGCTTCCTGAAGATTGCGCGCGGTGTCTCCTATAGGACCTGCCGGGTAGGAGGCTGTGATTTCAAGCATTCCTTCGTCGAGATAACCGAAAAAGGATTTCGCGTGTACATATTCCTGTTCAGCTGTTTCGAGGAATATGGCGGCTATCTGTTCATAACCCTCTTTCTGTGCTACTTCTGCAAAGATGGTGTATCTGCCACGTGCCTGGGACTCCCCGGCAAATGATTTCAGAAGATTCTGTTCAGTACGTGTGCCTTTAATACTTTTTTCTGTCATAATTGCTATGTTTTGAATAAATGTCATACATTGTTTTAACACTGGTCATGACCTTTTAGTTCAACCTTGTCAGATGCTTTTATGTCCCGGACGGAGAAACGACATAAATTCCCATAAATGCACACATGCAAGATATAATTTTCATGGAGTTTCAGCGAACGACTCATATGGCAGTTGCCGATTATTTTTTAACGGCATTAGGCTATGGCATAATTAAGAATTTACGACGCAGCCAAAACAAGGCTCTTTTGTGGAAATAAATAATCAAACTAAAAAACACAAATAAAAATCCAAACATCAAACCTTTTCAAGCATCGTGGTGTTCTGATATTACATAAACACCCGATAATTATGGATAAGCAAAAACTCACCTCTGAAAACGGACGTACTATAGCCGACAACCAAAACGTTCAAACTGCCGGTATACGCGGTCCCATCACTGTACAAGACCCGTGGTATCTCGAAAAAATCGCTCATTTCGACCGCGAGGTGATACCCGAAAGACGCATGCACGCCAAAGGCTCGGGCGCATTCGGCACTTTCACCGTTACCGATGACATTGCAGAATATACCAAAGCTTCGATTTTTTCCGAAATAGGCAAGCAGACTCCATGCCTAGTCCGGTTTTCCACCGTGGCAGGAGAACGAGGCGCCGCCGATGCCGAGCGCGACATCCGTGGCTTCGCCATCAAATTCTATACCGACAGCGGGAACTGGGATCTAGTAGGCAACAACACGCCGGTATTCTTTCTGCGTGATCCGTTGAAATTTCCCGACCTGAACCATGCCATCAAGCGCGATCCCCGCACAGGCATGCGTAATGCGACAAGCAACTGGGACTTCTGGACTCTTCTTCCTGAAGCACTCCACCAAATTACCATCACAATGTCTCCCCGCGGCATACCTGCGTCGTTCCGCCATATGCACGGTTTCGGGAGTCACACATTCAGCTTCATCAACAAAGACAACCGACGGACATGGGTAAAATTCCATTTATGCACCCTCCAGGGTATCAAAAATCTTACCGACCAAGAAGCCGAAGCCATCATTGCCAAGGATCGAGAATCTCATCAGCGTGACTTGTTCGAAGCCATCGAGCGCGGGGATTTTCCACGCTGGAAACTGCAGATACAACTCATGACCGAGGACGAGGCAAAAAACTACCATATCAATCCTTTCGACCTCACAAAAGTCTGGTATCACGGAGATTTTCCATTGCACGACGTCGGTATTCTTGAACTCAACCGCAATCCTGAAAACTTTTTTGCCGAAATCGAACAGGCTGCATTCAATCCGGCCAACATCGTTGACGGCATCGGCTTTTCGCCAGACAAAATGCTCCAGGGGCGCCTTTTCTCCTACGGCGATGCACAACGATACCGTCTCGGAGTTAACCATAACCTCATTCCCGTCAACCGACCGAAGTGCCCGTTCCATTCATACCACCGTGACGGCCAAATGCGTACCGACGATAATTGTGGTTCCACAATCTCATATGAGCCCAACAGTTATGGAGAATGGCACGACAATCCGTCGCTGAAAGAGTCGCCGATGGAGCTGTACGGCGATGTATACAGCTACGATGAACGCCTGTATGACGACGATTATTATACCCAACCGGGGAAATTATGGCGACTGTTTAGCAACAATGACAAACTGGTTACCTGCCAAAACACCGCCACCCAAATGAAAGGAGTGCCACTGTTCATCAAACAGCGACACGTGCGGGCTTGCCACAATGCCGACCCCGAATACGGACGAATGCTTGCCGAAGCACTGGGTATAGACCTTACCGAATCTCTATTAGCCGAGGATCCGGCACATCCGGTATGGGACAAACGATACAACTAGTCAATTTATAATCTCACACCTCGTTTGTGTTTGCGTTTCTTCTTTCTGCGAAGTATCTCCGCCATCTCCTGATTGGCTTCCACATCGGCGGCGTTGTATGATGAGCCGCTGCCGCTCAACA
>CAZETN010000001.1:0-28316 GCA_964514475.1 uncultured Bacteroides sp. | reverse complement strand
CCCAGTTGCCGTCCGCATCGCGGATGATCTGCGCCTCCGCTCTCGTGTTGGCGAGCGTGTCCGAAATCTGCTCGTGGGTCGGCGTGCTGTCCGCGATGTGCTGCCGCGCCTCGTCCGACAAATTCGCGTCCTTCGTCAGATTGTTCTGGCTGGGCACCTGCGGCCCCTCTCTGACCGCACCGGCACCGGGACCGCGCGTGGCATCGAACAGACTGTCCTCCCCCATGTCCCGTCCGTCGGGGTTGACACTCTCCGCATCGCGTGTTATAGTGTCATTGGACACGCGAGTGTCCGTTGACGCCCCGCTCGGCCCAGCCGTAACCCCGTCCTGAACGGTAACCCCGGCTCTTTGTGCTGCCGAGTGGGGTTTTTCTATCCTCACATAATTGCCGTTGGAATCGACCATCTCGCTCAAGTAGAATTTGTTTCGGTCTGTTTGAGTAACGACGGCGGCGACATAAACAACATCGTTCCCGATTGTTACCGGCGCTGCAAAAACATAGCTGTTATACCCACGGCCTTTCCAGTTTTCGTTGTACTCGATCAACTGGCCGTTCGCTATAACATCGGGCGCTGCCGCCACGCTCAAAACCCTTGCTCTGTTTATAGGCAGATGGTTTATCGTGCTTGCGACACCATACTCGGAAAGCTCAACATCGCCGAAATTCGGACGAGTGACTTTGTTTCCGAGCGACTTAAAGAAGTCTCGGATTTGATCGGAAACGCTTCGCGCCCGATTGTTCAGCTCGTCGCCTGTGATGGTATGTACCGGCTCCATCCCGCGGATGGATTCTATGTTGCTCGCAAGCGTGTTGCCAAGCCCCTTGCTTCCGGCAAGAGCGGAAGGCCCCGCGCTCACCTTAACGCCGCTCTCTGCATCTGCGCCCTTCGTCCCACGATTGGCGTAAATATCCGCCGTCGTGGTGCGCTGTGCCTCGTTCTGCGCGTCCTGTGCCGTGTTTAACACGCCGCTGGACGCGTTTTCCGCTTCGGGGGCCATCCCTGCCTCAGTCTGCACAGACGCTTGCTGTGCGGCCTCCTGTGCGGCTTGCTGGGCGAGTGCGTTCTGCCTCGCCTCCATCTCGGAAAGCTTTGCCTCCGCACTCGAAAGCCAAGCAGCTTCGTTTCGTATCTTCTGCGCCGCAGCCGGATTGGACAAGTCTGTTTTGGCAAGCTGGTTTTGGTATGCAGCCGCTCTTCGCGCGTACTCCGATTTGAGCTGTGCATACTCGTCTATGCTGACGGCATTCTTGTTCATATTTGCACCAAGATTGCTCGCCGCGCTCATGGCGCTTCCAATGGCAAAGTCGCGCAAAAGCTCCTCCGCCTTCGGCCAGTCCACTTCGATGCGTTCATCGCCCGTGACCCACACCGCGCCTTGCTCGATCAGCGGGTTGAGCAGGCCGGAAACGACCTCCTCCAATCCCTCGTAAACGATGTCCGCCGGTTTCGAGCTGAGAGCGCGGATGAGGGCGCTGTTCTCGGTACCCACCGCCTTGTCGATGAGCTTGTTTACGATGCCAGCGTCGCTGTCATACGCCGGGTTGCCGCCGAACAGCTTCTCGCTCAAATACTCTACACCCGCACTTTTCACGCCGTAAAGAATTTGCCCGGTCGCGCCCATACCCTTGTCGGCGGCCTCCTGTGCACCGTAGCCGAAGCTCCGCGCCAGCATCGGAGCCATGGAGCCGGTTCCGAGACCGGCTCCCGTCAGCGCATCGATATACATCTGCGCACCCGCCACGCCGAGATCTGTCACAAACTCGCCAAACTTCGTGTTTCCGGCCGTTTCAACAGCGCTCTGCCGATACTTCGCGGCGCTCTCCGCGTTGGCATTGGCGGCACTGCGGAGATTCGCCTCCCAGCTCTTTCCGCGTTCCAGACCCTCTTCGTCCAGTGCGCTCTCGCCCTCTCGCTTGGCAAGCTGTTCATTCACAAAGCCCATGCCGGTCGCCGCCGCGCTTGCCACGCCGCTTGCCGCGCTGTCCACCGCCGAGCCGAACGTGTCCGATGCCCACATCACGGGGTTATGAAGAAGAGCGTTTCCCGTTTTAGCCGCATCGCGCGTAACACCTACTGCCGAGCCGTATTTGTTGCGCAGGTCTTCCTTTTGCGCAGCCGTTACGATCTCCGGCGCCCTTCCGTCTCCTTTTCCTCCGTATGCGATCACGCTGCGTCGCGGTGTGTCCGTGCCCAAAACGGTGTTCGTGATGCGCTGCGCAAGAGCCGGATTTGGCTCTTGCGTCGTGAACGGAACCGATCTGGTCGAGCGGTTGTTATAGATGTCCTGAACGGTCGCTTTGCCAGCGCGATACTTGGAAACAGCGGCGCTTTGGTCGCTGCGCTGCGCACTTCCTTCGGCCTTGGCCACGGCGCGGCTTGCCGCCTTTGCGCCCGCACTCGTGCTGTCGCCCTTGGAGGAGTAATACGCCGCCATCTGCTGTGCTTTCTTTTTTCTCTGCTCCGTCGCTGTCATAACATTAGCCCTTCTTCGTTTTCCCGGTGGAATAAATCTTGCGTGCGCCCTTCGTGTCGTCTTCCTTTCCACTTACCTGCGCGTCCTTGGCCGCATACGGGCTGGAGACACTGGACGAAATTTTGTTTTTGCTGTTCGTCTGTTTGGCGTTATAAGCTTCCTTGTAGTTGCGCCGGATCGTTGTACCGGCATTGTCGTTGTCGTTGATCGTCGGCGTTCCGCCACCGCCGCTGCCTCCGCCGGAGCTGCGCGAGCTGCCGCCGGAATAGCTCGGCGTGTTCGCCGCGTTCCAGTACGCCTGCATGGTCGCGATCTGGTCGGCGCTGTATCCCAGCGCGCCGTAGCCGGAGAAATCGCCGTAGGCCGCCAGCGTTTCCGCCTGTTCAAGCGCCCGCTGATATGCCTCCGCGTCCGCCGTGCGCTCCCACTCGGCCAGATACTCGCGGTTGGCAAGCTGGCTCTGCCACGCGCGGTAATACTCGTCCGCCTGTGCCTGTGCCACGTCCACGATGCTCTGCGCCTGCTTCTGGTATTCCGCCAAAAGCGCGGCCGCTCTCTCGTAGTCGTTCTCCTTTTTCGCTTGCGCGATGCTGTCCTGATACTCCTGCTTGATCTTGCTGATTTGCAGCTGCGCATCCGCCGTACTCTGCGCTTGCGCCACGCCGATGTCGTTTAAGTCGTTTTGCAGCTGGTTGGAATACGCCAGCTGCGCCTGACTGCCCGCCCCGCTCGACACGCCGCTGTTGGCGGCATACTCCGCAAACGCCTTGCGCTGCTTTTCATACTCCGCCTCCGCGTTGTTCCTCTGCGTGCGGTAGGTCGCCGGAATCTTTTCAAGCGTCGCGTTTGCATCCATCATGTTCTGGTTGTACGCCGTTTCCAGTGCCGCCAGCGAGGACTGCTCCTTCGCGTCGTAGGTCTGGTTTACCTTGTCCTCCTGCGCCTGATAGCTCGGAAGCTCCTTGGCTTCATAATCCTCCAGCACCGGCGCGGATACGGTATAGCTCTCTCGATAGCTCGCCATATTATTTCACCTGCCTTTTTCACACGGAGGCTTACTGCGCGTAAGCCTCACCAGTGATCGCTTCGTATTCCTTCGCCGTCAGCTTGCCTTTCTTGACAAACTGTGCGACCTGTGCTTTGCCGTAAAGCCCCATGTCATAGAATCGCTTCACCTTATCGAACATCATTCATCCTCCTCCAGCAGTGTGTCGGTCATAAGTGCTGTGTACATGGTCTGCGCCTCGATGCGGTCAAGCTGTGTCGGCTGCGACCTTGCCGCTTCCCTCGCCGCCAGCTCCTCCGCCGTATAGGGCACGAAGCGCCGGATTTCTTCGGTTTCTGTCCATGCATCGCGGCCTTTCACCCCGGCCACGTCTACCACCCATTCCACCTCTTTCCCGCCGTTGGGGAATTCAGCTGTGGTGATGTAGTGTCCCTGCTCCGCCACCGGCTCCACGGCGGGATGCTCAATGGTGATGGTGTCGGGCACCAGATGCCCGGCGGCATAGTCGATGGCGCTCTCGTCCAGAATGTTGTTGTTTTCGTCCAGAATCTTCATGTTTCATCCCTCCTTTATGCCGTGCGCTTCCACGCGTACACGGTTAGATACGGCGGCATATTATTGTGAGCTTGGTCGCCGCCAACTGTCGAGCTAGTCCAACTATAATAGCTTGCGGTGCCATACCACGAATTCGGAGAGGTGTGTCCGTCTCTTGTGCCAGCGTCATATGACCCTGATGAGATGCTGGTGGTGTGCGCGTGGCTCGGCATCTCATTCACCTTCAGCGTGTGCTCCGCCTCGCCGCCGGTCGTTCCCGCCGTGTAGGTATCGCCCGCCGCGAGCAGGAACACATCCTTGATGCGTTCCCATGTGCCACCAAACAGCGATGCCGGGGATGTGGCGGAAACGGAGATGTAAATGGAGCCGATGGGGTGAGCCTCCAGCAAAAGTTCGGCCATCGTCTTTGTGTAGGAATCCAGCGCGGACTTGTTGTCGTGCGTGTGCGCCTTTCCCGAAAGGTCTCGCGCGGTCTGCTCAAGCGAGTCGATGTCCTCCGCGTTTTCCTCGATGTTCGGAACCAGCGTTTGGTTGACATACGGCACCAGCGTTTGGTTAAGGTACGTCTTCAGTTCTCCGCCGGCCTTGTCAAATTTCTGTTTCAGGGGGGCCGCCTCAAGCCCGTCCTGAGAATTCGGCTTGTCCGACAACGCAGAGATCACGTTGACCTCCGCCGTGCAGTAAGATAGAGCGTTTATCGCCATATTTCCTCCTTATCGTGTTTCGCCGCCAAAGGTCACATTCAGTGCCACCGAATGTACCGCTGCGGCGCTGTCCGTTTCTTCCGCCCGAAAAATCAGCTTGCAGTAGATGAATTTGCGCAGCCGCATCTTCCGATGAAGCGTCTTTGCCTGTCTTATATAGCTTTCGTTGCCGAAGTTGATGCAGGCGAAGTCCAGCGAAGAAAAATCAAGCTCCGCTTCATCGCGGCCTTCGCCGCCCGCATTTTCAAGCCATGTGCGCTTTTCGTACCGATTCGTTTCACCCTCAATGCCAAACACACCGTGAGCGGCAGGCGTGTACGATATCCAGAGCTCCGGCGTGAATTTTTCATGCGTGAAGTCGCCGAAGTCCATTGCACCGCTTTCCCAGTAGGCGTAGATCAGCGAATCGTCGTCCCCGTCATAGTCATCGGAAACGTGCTTCACGCATCCGTCCGTGCAGCCGATGTAAAGTTCTCCGCCGAAGCGCGCGAAGCTCGCCGCAGGGAATCCGTAATAGCAGTACCACGCGTCGATGGCATAGTTGTGTACCAGCGCAACAGAGCCTGAAACGATGTAATACTCCTGCTCCGTGTTGTCATCCCAGCACCGGCACTCGGAGAGCCGAAACGCGGAAAGCGTATGCCGGACGCGGTCGCTGATGCGCTTGGCCTGCCGCTCGTCCACCGTCAGATTGGCTGTGTACGAGCTGTTGTTCTTCCACTCGTAGCAGGCGCCGGCACAAAGCGTCCGCACGCTGTTGAGCACCAGCTGGCACTGTCCCATTGCCTCGTTGCCGAGCGAACGGTTCGCCGGGGTCAGATAATAGATCGGCACCACCGTCTTGTCTGCCAGCGTCTGGCTCGATGCCGATATCGTGTAAAGCTCCGTCGGCTTGGTCACGATCAGCCGTGAATAGTGCTTCATCGCGCCCGTGACCGGCGTGTTCGATGCCCCCACGGAAATCTCGTACAAATCAGGGAAGTAGTCCGCCCGTGGCTGTCCGTCGTAGTCGATGCCGCTGTATAAAAGCCGGTTCGACCCGTCGCCGTAGATGAAAACGCGGTTGTCGCTCGTGCCATTGTAAAGCTCGGCGTATCGCATCGCGGTCACTTCGTCCCGCTGCGCAGCTTTCGCCGTCCACACCACCTCCACCGTGCTCACGCCCTCTCCGGGCGCTTTGGCGAATGTCACCTTTCCGTTTGCAAGGTCGGCGGTGTAATCCGTTCCGGCGGCATAGTCCGCACCCGTCACACGGTCGGTCACGCGGTCGAGGCTCAAAAGATTCTGCTCCGGCAAAACAAACTCCGTTGCCGTCCCGTTCGGGGAAAACCAGCATCGCCGCTTGCCGGTCAGGCGGTTTACGTTTTCAAGCGTCGTGCCGCCTCCTCCCGGTGCCACCGCAACCGACACCACCGGCACATATCCCTCCACGTCCGAAAGCGTCGTGCCGTCGTACACCTTGTATTCCGCTCCAGTCAGGATATACGCCTTGCCGCCAAAGCCGAATATGCTCACGTCGCCGCTCGTGGAAAGAGTGCCAAGCGCGGTGCCTGTCCATTCCCCGTTCGTTTCTGTCAGCCGCCACAGCTTCCCGTCCGAAGCCGCAAGAAAATAGTCGTCGCCGCCGATACGGCCTGTCCACAGTGCTCGCACATAATCTCCGAGGTCGGCAATGGTTTTTGTTCCCGGTCTGCGTTTCATGCTTCCGCTTTGCGTGATGCGCCAGTTTCGGCTGATAGATGCCTCGCCGTATTTCAGCTTCATGTCGCCGTCCGGCGCTTCGTTCAGGCCGAGCCAGCGGTCAATACGAAAACTTTTGATAGACCCTCGTTTTATAGTCGCCATTCCGTCACCCCCTTTCTTTACGCCGTTCGCTTCCACGCATAATCTGCAGCGGAAAGAACGAATCGGTCGCCGATGGCTTCCCACGTTCCGCGCGACGGCGGCGTGTTCTCGCTGCTTTGGTATATGGAGCCGACCGGGTAAATAAGGTCAAAAATCGAGGCCGTCAGGGCGCTTGTGTCCACCGCCGGTCCCGTTGCGCCGGTCTCTCCCTTCGGACCTTCCGGGCCTGTATCCCCCTTGTCCCCTTTGTCCCCTTTTTCTCCCTTGGCTCCCGTATCCCCTTTTTCTCCCTTGTCGCCTTTATCCCCCTTTTCTCCCTTGTCGCCTTTATCCCCCTTTTCTCCCTTTGCTCCGGGTTCACCCTTGATGCCGGTTTCCATCGCCAGCGGCAGGGAAGGCTCGTCCGCCCCATCGGAAAGCGAAGCGTCCAGCTCCAGCACTTCTGCGGAAAGATCAAACGCAATGTCCATCTCATCACTCCCATGCGCCGCTCGCCGTGAGCGAATCGGAATATACGTCCTCGATGGCCTCAAACGCCATCGGGAATCCACGCGCGATCAGCGCCCGCAGTTCTTCATACCGCTGCTGCAAAAACGACGCGTGGTTCGGGTCTTCCGTGGTCGAAAGCTGCGCCGCCAGACCATAGGGCATGACCGTGATGCAGCAGTAGTCATCCAGATTCACCTCGTCGGACAGGCTGCGGATGCGCCCGACTACGGGGCGTTTCCCGTCGTCCGGGATTGTGAACGTGTCCGAATACGGATACAGCTCTCCGGCCAGTTGGTTGATGATGCCCACCGCGCGGTCTTTGTACTCCTGTATGTCGTCGCCGCGGTTATCCATCAGGCTCATGGCGTTGTCAAATATCAGTCTCCCCGTCGCCATCGTCCGTCACCT
The DNA here is from genome assembly GCA_964514475.1 of uncultured Bacteroides sp. Classification (GTDB taxonomy): domain Bacteria; phylum Bacteroidota; class Bacteroidia; order Bacteroidales; family Muribaculaceae; genus CAG-873. The sequence goes on along the minus strand of CAZETN010000001.1, from coordinate 20,833 downwards.
CCTCCGTGTCCTCGCGCAGATTCGCCAGATATTCGCGAAACGTCATGCGCGGCATATAGTCTGTTTTTGTTTCCGCCTGTTCTGCCAGATACCGCTTTTTCAGATATCCGGCTGAAATGCACGCCTCCATGGGCTTAAAGCACCGAATGTAAAACGCGCATATCGCGCCCCAGCTCGCGGCGGCCTGCTCCGGCGCGCGTTCCATCACAGCCTCGTGCATGAAGTACAGCCGACACAGGATCGTTGCAACATGGTCGCGGATAAGCTCGCGATTCAGTCCGCGCTTTTCCATCTCGTCGTACACCCATATCATGTTCTCCACGAACCCCGTATGACCGTGGGCGTAGGTGTATTCGCCGCCGTTTGAGCGCGTGATCGTGTTCGCCGCCCAATGCCAGCAGTAAACCGTCTGCGGGACGTGTTTAACGCGGTCTGTAAGCGCGGCGCACAGACAGTTGAACCCCACGTCCTCGTTTGCGCGCGTGTCGTTAAAGCGCACGAGAAAGCGTTCCAGAAAGCGGCGTCGATAGAGCTTCCCGAATACCCATGTCATGTTGGCCGGGTGGGGTACCATCACACCGGTTTCCGTCTCTTCGATGAATGCGCCGGACACGATGTCCAGTCCGTCGCGCGTGATCGTCATTGCCAGCTTTTCCAGCGCCAGCGAACCCTCCAGCGTGTCGTCCGCGTCCATGAAAAACACGAAATCGCCGTCCGTTGCGTCAAGCCCCACCTGCCGCGCGTGGCCTGGGCCTTTGTTTTCCTCCAGCGCGATCACTCGTATATCCATCCCGATGCCCCAGAACTTTTCCGCGATGGCCTCAAGCTGCCCGTCCTCGGAGCAGTCGTCCACCACCGTCACGGCCACACGCTCCGCCACCGTCTGCATCGCCACGCTGGCCAGCGCACGCGGCAGTGTTTCCGCCGCCTTGTAGTAGGGGATGATGATGTCCATGCTGTATTTGGGAAACTCCATCGTTTCCTCCTTTCGCTCGTTGTAAAAAAGGGGAGGGGAAGCCCCTCCCCGTGGCTTATCAGCCGGTATAGGTGTCGTTCTCCACCACGCCGGTCTGGAACAGCGCGGCGTTGGTGTTGGGCTTGGCAGCCAGCCGGAGGACATGGCGACCGCTGGAATCGGTGGCGGCGTTGTTCAGCGCGGCGTAGGTGATTTCGCCCTTGTTGGAGCTGACGTGCACCGCGCTGTCGGAATAGCGCGGGTCGGAGCCGTCGGTCGTGTAGTACAGGTCGGCGCCAGCCGTGGTGGTCGCAAACTCGAACTTAGAGCCGCTGGAGTTGTTGGTGATGGTGGGCGTGTTGATCTTGAACGCCTCATCGATGCAAACCAGCGCGCCGTTGGCCTTCGCGCCGAGCACGAACGCGTCGTGGTACTCGCGGTACTCCACGAGATTGCCGGAAATGCCGGGGGGGTTGTTGTGGATTTTGTAGTCCTTCAGCTTCTCCGGGGCAAGCAGCGCGTCCTTGCGGGTAATCATCCAGCAAACGCCGTCGGGGAAGTAGCTCGTCGGCATTTTCTTCACCTTCATGCCGTCGATCTCGCCGACTTCGCCCTTTTCAAGGCCGCTCTTGCCGAGGTCGGCAGCGGCGATGAAGTCGGGGTTCTGTTTCAGCAGCTTGTAGTACTTCGAGCTGATGGCCAGCGTGCGGTCGCCGCCGGGAACGCCAGCGTCGTCCAGAACCTCGGTGCAGTCCATGATGTTCTCGGTGATGGTATTTTTGGTGATCTTCGACGCGGTGATGGGCAGCACGGAACCGGCATTTCGCGCCCACGCGCTAAGACGGTACTTGTCCTTGTAGGGCGTGGAGACTTCCTTGATGTTGCGCTGCAGGGTGGAGTTGGCGCCCTTGGTGTTCATCTGGTCTTCGTTGTTGCCCTCGTCTACCGTGTAGGTGAACGCGATGTCGTCCTTGACCTCAAGAACCTGCTTGCTGTCGCCGAGTTCATGGGGCGTACCGTAGCGGTTGGTAGCGGCGGTGCGGTCGTACTTGCCCAGCTGCACAACGCCGACGCTGGGGATTTCAATGGCGCGAACGCCAGCCCACGAATACTCCGTGGAGAACATTCCGGCGGTCAAAGCCTCGCGCTGATAGCGCTCGGCGACCTTTTTTTCAAACTTCTTCGCAAGATTGATAGTGGTAGGCATAAATTCTCTCCTTTATTCCGCCTCCCACTGTCGGGAGGCTATTTTAATCGTCCCAGCCTGCGTAAATGTCAAGCTTGGGCTTCGGGCTTTTGCCCGATGTGCTTGCGCTGCCGGTGGAGCGGTAGGCGTTTTCCGCCTTTTTTTCGCTCACGGCGGCTTTGTTTTTCAGCTGTTTGTTTTCCTCTCGCAAAACGGAAAGCTCGTAAAGCCCGTAGGCATCCGGCAGGCTCATGCCACCGTTCACCCTGTCCCACACCTCGCGGGGGATGTCCTGCGGCTTCACGTCCGGGTGCGATTTGGAAAAGGCGATAAAGCCCTCGCGCCGCTTTTCATCGGCTGCGCGCTCCTCCTCGCTCGGCTGGTCACCCTGCGCAAGCTGCTGTTCCGCTCTCTTGCGCTTGGCTCTTTCCAGTGCCACGGCGCTGTCCACGCCGTCCTCCTCTGCGATCAGTCCGGCCCACAGGGAATCCACCACCTCATCCACGCTCACGCCGTCGTGCTTGGCCAGTGCGGCAAGCAGCGCTCCGTGTCCGGCCTCTGCCTTTTTGTAAGCATCGTTCTGCGAACGGATGCGGTCGTAGTCCAGCCCCTTTTGAGCCAGTGTTTTCATTTCCTCAAGCGTAACGGAATGATCCGTGTCCAGATGCCGCAAAACAAAACGCTGGTCTTCCGCCTTGTCCTCGGTCGTTCCCGGCTCTCCCTTTCCGTCTTCGCCCTCTGCCTCGGGCGTTTCCGCCTCCGGCTCGGTCGTGTCCTCTTCCGTCTCTACCTCCGCCGCATCTTCGGGCGCTTCGTCCTCGTCGGGCTGATCAGACCCGTCCGTATCCTCGTCCCATCCGGCGTAAACGACCTCGTCGGTCACTTCCATGCTTTCGTTGTCGTTAAAAATTTCGTCCATTCGGTGTTCCTTTCCGCGCTATGGTCGGCGCATTCAGTCACAAACGGTTTGCCGCTGGTCTTCCGGCTCGCCGTGGTTTCCATCCTCTTTGCCGTCAGGATATATATCCGTCGTGCAGTATTTCAAAAACCGGCCTCGATTCCACGCGGGAGGCTGTCGCCTTGCCCGATTTCGTCACTGCCCGCATTTGAATGTCAACGTCCAGTCCCGCCTCCATCATCAGGGTCTTGTCCTGCCCGATGTAAAACTCGATCACGGCGGTATCTCCCTCCGTGGTCATTCGGCTCTGGCTGCTGTCAACGGTAAAAAGCTCCTTGCCCCCTTGGGCAAAGGTTATGTAATAGTTGCCAAGCTCCGCAGCCGTTTCCGCGTTGATCGCAAACCGAAAGCTCGGCGACGTGCCGCGAAACATACGCGCCCTCCTTTACTGCTTCTTGTCCGTTCTGATGTACACGTCGTACCCGTCATCGTTCAGCCTCGCGGCCAGCGCCTCGGCGTTCTCCTTCTTGCTGAAAGCGCCGATCTGCACACGGTAAAGCACGTCCGGCATTTCGGCCTCGGCCTTGGGCTCCTCGGTCTGTGCGGTCTTGTAGGTGTAGCCGAAATAGTCGCACACGCCATGCGCGATGGCCTCGCCGATCTCGGTGGGATGCTCGATGATCCACTTGGCCACCGAGGGCACATCGTGGAAGTCGACCTCAACGTAGGCCGTGGGCGCGTCCGGGTTTCGGATTTCATACAAACCCGCATTGGCCTTGATGTTTTCGCTCGTGCCGGGCGTAAGCGGCGCTAGGTACTTAAAAATCGCTTGACAAGCCTTATAGCCCGCGCCGGTGAGGTCATACGCAAACATCCGCGTGCCGGCTGTCTGGCCGTTGTAAGCATTCGTATGAATGGGGATGTAGAGGTTAGCGCCCCAGCTGTTCGCGGCGGCCACCTTGGAGGCCATGGTATCATAGTGCATCAACTTTGTTTCAAAGCCGCAGCGGTCAAGTGCCGCTTTCAGCGCCGTGGCGATGCGGCCACACTGTACTGCCTCGGTGGTGTTGCCGTAAGCATAGGCATTGTCTGTTTGGCTCGATGGGGAAATGAAAATTTTCTTTGCCATGTCTTTAACTCCTTTCCGTTATTCCTCGTTTGTCTGCTTGCTCGTCTGCTTGCTGTAGCTGGCGCTGGCGATTTTGCAAATCGCGCCGAGGAAGGTACAAATGGCTGCAATCGTACCTGTCACCTGTTCGGCAAACGGCCAGTTCCAGATTCCCGCCAGCGCGAAGTACAAAGTGCTCACGGCGGGCAGTGCGATGAGTGCGATCCACTTGATCGCGTCATACTGCTTGTTGGAAAGCTTCATGTTCTTTGCCCCTTTCTTTAATTTTTTCCTCTCTTGAGGTATCGGATGTCCGCATCATGCTGGTGCAGGAGCTTGTCCTGCTCGTCGTTGTGCGCCCACAGCTTGGTGTGCGCCTCGTGGTTTCTTTCCTCGTATCCGCTCTGGTCGGTTTTCAGTCCGTCCAGCAAAACGGTCAGCTTGGTAATGCTCGTGTTCAGCTTGATGATGGGGGTCACGATGGCCACCCCCAGTCCCACCAGCGTCACAAGCACGCCGATAACGCCCCATTCGCTCATTGCTCCGGCACCTCCCCTGTGTCGTTGATGGCTCTTTGCAGTGCGCCGTATCCTCCGCCGCCTTCCAGCTCGCCGATGGCCTGATTGGCCGGCTGTGCGGTCGGCTCCGGGTTGGCTGCCGCGCCCTCTCTGGCCTTCATCGCCGCGATCAGCTCCTGCTGCTTCGGCATAAAGTCCGTCGGCAGTCGCTCCATGCCTTCGCTCGGCAGCATCAATCCCTGCTTGACCCACTCCGCAATGGTCGAGATGGTCGCGATCTCCGAGAAATAGCTGGAGGCACCAACGTCCAGCTTCAGCGCCAGCGAATTATCCTTCAGCGTGCCGTAGTCAAAGTCCGTTGTCACCGTCCCGGTCGCTTCCACCTCGGGGTGTCTCTCGGCGGCAAACTCCAGCGCCTCCGTCACCTTGTCCGGCGTTTTGGTCACAATGCTGCGCTTGCCGTAGTAGAACGCCATGAACTCAACGTAAATGCGGAACAAATCTTCGATGCAGCCGTAAAACTGCTGTTTGGTCAGCTCCATCGGGGTAGCGCTTGCTTTTTGCAGCGCGATGATGGCGCTGGTGTTGTCCGGCCTTGTGTCGCCCAGTGCCGCCTGTGTCACGCCCATACACCGCTCGGTCTGCTCGATGAGCGCCTGCATCAGCTGAAACGCCTGCGGACTTGGCGCGCCGGGGGTCAGTATCTTCGCCACGTTGTCCATGTCCCCACCGTTGCACGGAATAGCCACGCCCACCTGATTTGTCCAGTGATGGATGCGTGTTCGGTCATACATAACCTTCGGGAAGCCAAGATTCAAGTTTGCCAGAATGTGCGCCGCCCACAGCTTGTTCGTTGCCACCTGATTGGGGATAAGGCCGGTCACCTCGGCCTGACCGTGGTAACAGTCCTGCACGAAATCCCAGTTGAGCCACACGATGGGGTAGCGCCGAATGAGCAGACTTTTCGCCTCGCCCAGCTCTACGCCCTTGGCACACTCGTAGCTCCAGATCTCGCCGCTGTCGGGGTCGCGCCACAAAAACAGCAGCACCGTCACCTTGTCGTCCGTCTTTTTCACGCTGTCCATGCTCTTGTCATCCGCATCCGCAGTCATGGAATCGTAATCCTTCGCTCCGGCCAGCTCCGCCATGCGTTTGGCCGTGCGCAGCGGATAGTATTTCTTGATGATGATGTACGGCTGCTTCTCCACGCGGCGGTCGTTCGGGTCGCCGAACAAAACGCGCGTGTTCTGCAAGACCTCGGTCGCGATCTGCCCGTCAATGGTCTCGTCGCCCAGCCTGCCGGTCGCGGTCACATCCGTGTCCCAGTAGGTGTACAGGCACCCGTCGCCGTCCACGGCGGCGTTGCGGCAAAACTCACGGCTGAGCCTGACCACATTGCACCGCTCCATCAGCGCGTCGCACTCCTCCGTCACGATGCGCGCCGGTTCAAACAGCTCCTCGTTTCGCGCCGATGCCCCCAAGGGAGACGCGTTCACCTTCAGGTTGTCGCTTGAAATCGTCGCCACCTTGAACATCACGGTGCGCTTGATGAAGTTCATGACCGGGGTCGGCAGGCCGTTCGCCGTCACGCCATCCCATTGGCGGCCGATGAACATATTTTCGTTGTCCCGCACCGTGTCATACAGCTTCAGCCGGTCGTTGTAGCTCTCGCCGCTCTCGTACAGCTTCCATATCGCCTCCGGCGAGATGTCCCCGTCGAACAGATGGCTGGTGTTGTTTTTACTGTCCGCCATCGCCGTCACCTCTCATGCCGGGGGTCATGTATCCGAAAATGGAAGCCATCCCGTCGTTGCGCAGCTTTTCCTGCCGCTCCGCTTCCTCCACGGCCTGCTTGTATTGCTCCAGTTCCGGCTCAAGCTCCGCCAGCCGCGCAAAAAGAAAGTCAACCCTGCCATACAGATTGTCGAGCGCTTCCTCGTAATAGACCCATTTCTGTTCCAAAACTTTTACCCGTTTCCTCAGTGTCATTTTGTTTCCTCCCCTCAAAATCCCAGATAGCTGTCGTTCCATTCGCCGCCGCACACATAGCTGTCATAGTCGGCATCGAAACAATCGTCGTCTTCCTCCTCGGCCGCTTCCTGCTCCTGCACCGCCTCGATCTTGCGCATCACCGCGTAGTAGCGGACGCTGTCCACGTTATGGGTGATCTCGTGAGGCTGCTTCGCGCAGTCGTCCGGATTCTTCTCGTCGGCCTGTATGTCCTGCAAATTCCCGATGGTCTTCGAGCAGGTCTCGAAAAACATCAGCATCGGCAGCGTTTCACGATTCGGGAAAAGCCTCTTCACATACGGGTCGTTCACCGGCGCCGGTGCCATCATGTCGCGCATCACCGTGTGGCCCTGCACTCGGTTGTTGTCCGCCCTGATGATCGGAACGCCCGATTCCGTGAACAAGGCCGCCATCGTCTTGCCGGTGTCCTTCTGCCGGTTCCACATATCCGGCGGTGCATACGTCGCCAATATCCGCTCCGTCCCTGCCAGTTCCCGAAGCTTTCCGGCCGCCGGACGCACCGTCAGATTGCTCTCGTCCTTTTCACGCAAACACCAGCTCCGTCCGTCCTCGTCCACCGCCCAGATGTGTCCGGCCAGCATATCGAAGCCGTAGTCGAAGCTTCGGTATCGCGGCCAGTGCGCCGGAACCGCAAACGGATGCGCTATGTTCGCCCGTCCGAAGTCCTTGAAGTAGTTGCCGCCGAGAATGTCCCAGTTGCCGTACCGATACGCCTCTCGTATCGAATCGGGCAGCTTCGCCAGAGAAAGCTGGTACGCCTTGCCGGATTCCGACTCCATCAGCGCCGTGTTGTCCTCCACCGTCGCAAAGATGAACTTGAAGTCCTCCGGCCTCTCGTTGCGCTCTGGGTCGGGGTCGTCCGTGATGTATTCGCCCTTCACAAACAGGCGCTTGACCCATCGGTGCCCCACGCCGCCGGGGTTGCAGGTGATGTACATCCGCTTCGGAAAGTCGTTCACGCCGCGGATACAGGTGTTTAGAAACCAGAACGCGTCCTCCGAAAACTGCGTCGCCTCGTCCAGAAAGATCACGTCGAACTCAAGACCTGTGTACTCGATCATCGATTGCTCGCCGTTCCAGTGGCCAAACGCGATCGTCGAGCCGTTCACGAACGTCATGATGTGCGTCGAGCCGTTGTAGCTCGCCAGCTCCTGCGGCACCAGCTGCTGCATCGGCTGGATCATGCCTTTCTCCAGCTCTGGGTAGTGCTGACGCATGATGAGTATCTTGATGCCCGGATATACCTGCGTCAGCGCAAACGCCTTCATCCGTACCGCCCAGCTCTTGCCGCCCGCCTTCGCTCCGCCGTAGCCCACATACCGCTCCTGCGCCTCGAAAAACAGCTTCTGCTTCGCATTCGGCTTCACCACGATCGTCTTGTTCTGTTTTCCGCCGCTCTGCTTTCGCCCAGCCACTCAATCCCCCCATTCCTCGGAAAAAAAAAGAGAGGCCAAACCATGTTTCAGGTCTGGCCTCTCAAAGGTGGCACTGTCTCTCTCGGCTGCTCGGCGCTCGTTGGCGCTCCCGTCAGCGCTTATTCGCTTCTCCGTGGGCTTTTTTTGTTTTACCCTTGCCGCGCCCTACGGCAAGATCATCTCATCACTCCGGCAGATGAAGCTCGACCACAAGACTGCAACGCGGACACATAACCGTTACCCCGCGTGCCGCCCCACCGTACCGAACCTTCGCTACTGTCCTCGAACAGGATGGGCATTTCAGCATATCCCCATCCAGTTTCGTGCGGGTTTCCGATAGTTTTTTCATGCCTTTCTCCATCCTGTGTACCCCTCTTTTCCCCCATGGGGGGTCTGTTTGGCGGAGAGAAAGGGATTTGAACCCTTGCGCGGCTTTCGCCGCCTACTCCCTTAGCAGAGGAGCCCCTTCACCCCTTGGGTATCTCTCCGTATCTCCCATATAGCCTTGTATATAAATTATTTTATTTATCAAGCTATATACAGGTCTGGAATGTACGAGTAATCTACCTACGCCCCGCCCAGCAACCGCGCCGCGTTTTTCCGCCATGGGGGGGCTTGGTCGACGGATGATAGGGCATAGTCCCCACCGCGGAAAAGGCCTTGCATCCCTGCCTAGGGCCCCACCCCCTGCCGCGGTTAATTGCCATCCCAGCAGCCATACAGCCCAAGCGCGCCAGTGATTGCGATTACTCCAAGTATCGGCATATATCTTGTTATGCCGAATTAACGTCACAAACTAAAGCGTGAAAGAACCCTTTATTACCAGGGCTTTGCGCTCGCTCTCCCTCTCTACCTCCACGGGAAAGGCCGAAAACGATTACTGGCCGTGATATTTTGGGCGTTTTGTCCGCCTCACGCGGTCACTTCCCGATGTCCTCCAGCTTCGCGCCAACTATGGTGATGTTCACCGCGCTGCCTCCTGCGTCCGCCGTCTTATCCACCCATCCGCCGTTTGAGGGCTGTTTGAGCGCCATCATGCATCCCGTGGCCAGTCGCGGCTGACCGGTCGCGGTCTTGGCCAGCCAGCTCTCCCGCCGATCTCTCGCGCGCGATAATATCTCCCGGTATTTTTTATAATTATTATTATTATCTTGGCTAGTATTATCTACGCTACTATCAGGAGGACTACAAAGCTCGTCTAACCTAGACTGAGAGAGATTAAGATAGACCCTCATGCCCGCTAGATCTGGAAAGACCCCCTGCGCCTCGCAGCTCTCAAAGTAAGCATCAACCGCCGCCGCCATGTCCTCCGGCGTGGCATATCTCGGCTTCGGCCCTCTCTTGCCCATGCTGTCACCTCCTCGCCGCACATGGCTAAGCCATCTTTCTCGCGCACAAGTTAACCCACTGCCTTCGGAATGTCAATGCTTTTGGAAAAAACCTGCTCACATCGGCACGATAGCGCACGCTATATGATGTTTCCGCGCGCGTGTTGCTGGCCGCTTTCCGCCTGCCGAAAAAATTTTTTGAAAAAGGGCTTGACATACACGCCTGTATGTGCTATATTGGCATCAAGCAAGGGGCGAGGCGGTCAGCTACACCACCCGAAAGGGGGTGAAGCTTATGCCGATAACGATAACGTTACATATCCTCGGATTTACTGTGACGATTAGAGTTAAAAAGCAAGGCCGCCACCCGGCACGGTGACAGCCTTATAGATTAGTTACCAAACCGAGCTGACCGCAAGGTCTCGCTCCTTGTGTTTTGATGATACCACGGAAAGCAGGTGAAGTCAATAGCAAACCGCAAAACCACCACCAGCAGCGAGGTCAAAAAACGCTGGATCGATGCCAATTACAAAACCTACCGCGTTAATCTCCGATATGACACAGACCAAGACCTGATCGACTACATGGAGACGCACAAGGGCGCGGAAGGCGTGACCCCGATCATACGCGCAGCGCTCAACGATTACACCCAAAAATAACGAGGGGAGCAAATCCCCTCAAAAAATAAACACATACAAGCTTGTATGTGCAAAAGAAAGGACAAGAACAATGACCGTGATCTACATTGACAACGGGGAAACCAAAATTGAAATGGTCAGCCTGCGCCCTGAACCGAAGCCGCAGCCGCAGCCGAAAAAGGAAGAAAGTCAATAAGCCGAAACGGGCGCAAGCCCGTCCACGGGAACCGCCCCACCCGTGCTGATGATGGCAGGGCAGAAAGGAAATAGAAAATGAAATACAATGTTGTTGCTCAAGATGCAAATCTTAATGAAATCCAGCTTTTTAACGGGATTGATGAAGTTGCGTTGAATGAATTTCTGGGTTTCTATTGCGAAGATAAAAAAGATCTGTGGGACTTAAATTACAGATGGTTGATGGGCAATGAACTTCCTGAATACAACATCCCCTATCGCCATGGCGGATGGCTCATAAGGTATAAGGAAGCCGAAACGGCCTGATGGCCGTCTGTCGGGGATAGCCTCCCGGCACTGATGATGGCAAGGCTGAGAAAGGGAATATCATGGAGTATAAGACTGTCCACACTGATAAAGAAACTGGCGCGAAGGTTTCCACTATCTGTCAAGACAACGGATGGGTTTGTGAAGTTTGGGAACACCCAGACGGAACAAGGGAAGAAGTTTATCACAAGTAAAGAAACCGCTGAAACGCAAGCCGTGGGAGCGTTAAACGCTTGCCTCTTGTGTTTCCGGCGCGGTTGTGGTACATTGCAGCCAAAGGGGAGCAAAGACCGTGTGCAAGCTTGGAGGCTTGACCCATGTCCGCGCTTCCCTTTGGCGATCTCACGACCCCGGGAGCCAAAAACCCACTTCACATATCTCCGGCCGCGCTGGAGGAATTGGAGCGCCTCTGCCCGTTTACCGATGAAGAACGCGCCGTTCTGCGCTACCGCGTCCGCGGTTACTCAGTCTTGGAGATCAGCTTCCTCATGCAGGACGAATACGGCAAGCGCTACCCGGATGGGATGTATTCCGACCGCAAGGTAACGCGCCGCATCCGCGCCATTAAAAACAAAATAGCAAGAGCGATGGAGTAATTCCACCGCTCTTTTTTTGTCCTCTTTTTGTCCCTTTTCCGGCGTTTTACCGTCCGATTGCCGCGCTAAAAATCCTCTACCATTTAATTGGCAGGCGGAAGCCTGACTACTTAAAGAAGGAGGATAAACACATGGAGGAATTCCACGCTGGCAAGGGAACTCTTTCGCTTGGTGTCATCGGCACGGTGCTGGGCGGCATTGCCGTCGCTGCGCAGGGGCTTGCAGGCGCTGGAGGCGCTGTGCCTCAAGCCGCCACAGCCACCGCGTCGGGCGACGTGGTCTCCAAGGAGACCTTTGACCTCGCACTGCGGTTGACCAATTCCGAGCGCGACAACGCCATCCTGACCGCCGAGCTGAACACGGAGCGCAAGATGGTCGAGGTCTTTAACGCCCTGAATGACAAGATCAATCAGGTCGTCAGCGACCAGACCGCGATCAACTCCGCGCAGGCCGTCACCAACTGCGCCGTCACGTCGCAGCTCGCCGTGCTCAACAGCAACGTCGCCGCGCTCATGGGTCTGACCAAGGTCGTCATTCCCAATGGGAATGTGTGTCCCGGATGGGGCGATGCGACGGTCACCGTGAGCACTTCCACGGCAGCGGCTGCCTAAACCAAAGGGGCGGCCAATGCCGCCCCGATCTTTTGAAAGGGGATTGAAAAATGATCGTAACGATAGATCAGCTCCGGCGTGGCGTGACCAATTACATTGACTTTGAGGTCGGACAGCGCACGAGCGGATTGACCAAGTTCGGCGTTTACTTCGCGCTTCCGTCCATTTCGGCCAACCTCGACAAGGCCATTGATAGACTGCGCGGAACCGCCATGACAGACGGGCTGTTCGATGAAAACGGAAATATCGACCTCGACGCACTGTATACCCGCGCCGTGGAAGCCATGCGCCGCTGCGACAATGTCGAGATCGCAAACTTCCGCTTCCGCGAAAACGACATAACCGCGCTGCGGGACTACATCGAAAGGGCGTGAACTAGATGAAGATCATCAAATGCCTAACCGAACTCGTCGAGGAAGAACTGTCCGACGCGAAGAAATACGCCGAGCTAGCGCTCAAATTCGAGGCCGACCAGCCGGAAGCGGCGAAGCTGTTTCGCGAACTCTCCGACGAGGAGATGCGCCACATGGAACGGCTGCATAAGTGCGCGGAAAAAGTGATTGAGGAGCACCGCCGCGCCAAAGGCGAGCTGCCTGACGAAATGCTCGCGGTCTACAACTTCCTGCACAACCGCCAGATTGCGCTAGCAAAAGAGGTCAAGATTATGCAGGGTATGTATGATGGCCGCTAAATTTCTTGGTAGCATTTTTGGTAGCATTTTGGGGCGAAAAATAGTGCTTTCATATGTCGTTTTCGTGCCGATTTAGGAAATATTTTTCCTGTGCGAATATAGCAAAAAGCCTTGATAAATCTAGGTTTTCTAGAAATATCAAGGCCTTCTGCTATGGCGGAGATGGAGGGATTCGAACCCCCGTGCAGCGCCTAAAAACCCTTGAAATTTCAACGGTTTTTCTGTTGGTAGCATTTTCAGGTAGCGTTTTCTCCTGAATAGAACGCCGCAAGTTTGTCATCGGCGGCCAATCTGTCAGCCTCCGATATGTGCGTGTAGATCTTGTGTACGGTCGTGATGTTCGACCATCCACCACGCCGCATGGTCTCATCCTCCGACAGACCGAGGTGTTTGCACAGCGACGCGAATGTGTGCCGCAGTCCATGCACGCCGACTTCCGGCAGGCCGTTCTTTCTGCAAACTGCATTGATTTGGCGGCAAAGCGTGTTCGGGTGATAGCTGTACAGCCTGCCGCTTTTGTCCTCGACCTTCTCAAGCGCCGCTTTAAGCTCCGGTATGACAATGTGTAGTGTTCGTGCCGATGATACCGTCTTGTTCTCTTTCTTTGATACCAGCTTCCCTTTTTCGTCCTCAACCACCGCGCCACGCACACGAAGTATGCCGGACTTCAGATCCACGTTGTCCCACTCCATCGCGCACACCTCAGACCGGCGGAGACTATGCAGCGCCAGCAGTGCCCCGATCTCACACTTGTCGCCCTGCACCGCCTTCACAAATATCGGTATTTGCTCATCGGTCAACCACTGTATGTCTGCTCTCGGGATTTGCCCGACACTGGCGGACACAAATATCCCGATGTCTTTCAAAGCGGATTTCACTAGCCCGAAGGCGTTGCGCACCGTCCGCTTTGCATATGTCTCCAGCTCCAAGTCAACGAGCTTCTGCCAGTCCTCATTGCGCGATATTTTTTTGTCCATAACCGACTTAAACCGGTTTCGCTGATCGCGGCGGTATCCTTTTATCGTACTCGGCGACAACACATTGCTCCGCTTGTCGATGTACTCGTCAATCGCCTGCCGCAGCGTCTTGTCCGGCTTTTTGCGTTTCTCCGGCATCACCTCCGCTTTCAGCGCGGCTTTCACCGCCAGTGCCTGCGCGGTCGCTCTGGCCTCGGTGTCCTCCTGGATGTAATAGCTCACCGTGTCGCCGTCCGCATTTTTCAGCCGGAGCTGGATATACCACTTGCCGTTTGCTTTCTGCTTCGCCTTCGGAACCTTCATTTGATCTGCCTCGTCTTTACCACTCGCTGCACAACGGCCAGCACAACGGCCACGACAGCCGCCGCAACAGCGGCAACAACGGGAATGGTCAACAGGGAAATGCCGGTTGCTTGGAACAGTCCGGCGCTGTGCAGCGTGATGTCCCAGATCAGATAGCCGATGGCCACCGGCAGCAGCAGGGCACACACGATCAGCAGCCGGTTATAGTTCTTTCGGTATATATCCGCCATTACCCGTGCCGCTTTCAATTCGCCCTCTTTCACAGCCGTGGCCAGCTCCGCCGCGTGCGCTCTCTCCGCGTCCGGCGTTTGGCGATACTCCACCGCAAACAGCTCGTTCAGGTCCGCTCCATAGAGCTGTCCCAGCATGGCCACGCTGATAGCAGACGGGTTTTTCAGATCGCCCTTTTCCATCCGGCTAAGCGTGGAAACAGAAATGCCCGACTTTGCCGCCACCGTTTCAAGCGACAAGCCGAGCGAATGTCTTTTTTCCGTTAAACGCGCTCCAATTTCTTCTACGCCTATAAATTTCCCATCAAATTCGCCCTGTGACGGTGTGTTTCCCATGCTTTTTCCTCCCCCGAAAAAGATGTGACCATGGATTTCCCACGTTGGATTTGCTACGATTTATTCGCAGGGCAGTCGGCACACCGCCCTGCGCTCCCCAAAAGCGGGGCCGATGTTGGCGCATCGACCCCGTGATAGGGGGAACGCTCATTGATCTGTCCGGCCAACAGCCTTGGACTTGTGCCTTTTCAGCAGTCTCTTGTAGTATCGCTCACGCGACCACACCAGCCGGTCATACTCTCTCCGGCTCACATTGTAAACCGCGATCACTTCATCGTCGTCGGTGTGTACCACAAACAGCGTTTTCTTATCCTCGTCATACCCGACCAGCCGGAATGAGTTTGGAAGTTCTCGCAGCTCTCCTGTTTCTTTTTCTCGCGCTTGCCCCTTGCGTTTCTTCCTTTTTGGCAAATTCCCAGTTAGATATGCATTGTCCAGCCAAATGCCGCCAAAGAATAGCGCAAGGAGGACAACAACGCATATCCACATACGGACATTGGAGCCGGAAGTCTCTGACACGTCCTCCGCCGGAGTTGGCTCCGGTGTCGCCGTCGGCTTGGTCGTCGGCTTGGTTGTTGGCTTCGCCGTTGCCGCCGGTTTTGGCGTGATCGTTTTCTTGGCCGTCGGCTTCGGCGTTGGTGTCGGCTCCACATAAAACTTGTATGTAACATCCCATTGCGCCGTGTTTCCCTTGTAGCGACCGCCGTTCTCCGTCACATATACCGTGTGTATCCATCCGCAGCTATTCCCGTCGCAAATATCACCTTCTGAAAAGGTGTGGTAATCTGAGTAGCTCCCTACATCGCTGCTCGCGTCGTCATACTCGCAGATGTAGGTGTATATCTCAAGCTGTGCGCCCAGCTTGTAGAAGATTGTCATACTATCGCCGCTGGCACAGGAGTAGTTGTGCCCGTTGTAGATCACATAGTACCCGTTGTTCCAGTCGTCGCCGACGTGGTTGTTGTAAACCAGCTCAGCATCGACCTCAACGGTCAGTGTAACATAGTCCCAAGCGGCATACCCGTCGCACACAAACAGAGCGCACGGAACACAGCACATCATGAACACGAGCAAAACCCGCTTTACCCAGTGAGAACGCTGCGTTATCTTCTTCTCACTGTGCATCGAACATACCACATTCGTATCCGCTTATATACCCTTCTTCGTATGCCTGATCCCATATATCCGGCAACGAATCAACGCCATCGTTATATCCCTTTCCGTAGCCCGTTTCAAACCCATCAGCATAACAGGAGTCCGCGTACCACTCAAGCTCCTCTTGGCTACAGTACCCTTCAAATTCCTCTCTTGCGTCTCTTGCCCCATCTTCGTATGCGGCTTGATAAATCTCCTCTCGGCGGGTTTCTTGCCCTTCAATGTTGCTCTTTCTAATTGACCAGGAGGCGTATAAAAACACCAAATTGGTCACAATGCAAGCCGCAATAAGGGCAAAGACCCCAAGCTCCCCTTTTTCATTCCTGTATTGCTTCATGCCTCCCGTCGGGATAGCTATGATAATGCCTACAACGAAAAAAGACACAAAAAACGCTATGACCTCTGCCTCTATCCACTTTCCGAATGTTTGTCCAGTCTCGTAGAATAGCCCCGCAACGATACCGGCACCAGCCGAGATGGCAACCGCCGTTACGCAGTACTTTTCATCATATGTTTTTCTTTTCCTTTTCGGCTCATCATCCATACCGCATCCGCACCACCGCCCCAAAAAAATTTTTATCCCCTGTTGCATAGTGCAATAAATCCGTAGATTTCTGTCGCCAACTGTGCTATCATGGCATCCGACAGCCCAAAAGCGGCACAAAAACGAAGGAGTTGGGAATATTTTGTGCAACATTGACATTAAATCACAAACCGCGCCGTCTGACAAGAGAAATCTTCCACAAAACGAGAAAGAAATTCTTGTTGGTTCAGAGAAAAGGCTCCGCGATCTCATGATCGGCATGACGGACGCACAATTGGCCGAACTCAAATCCTTCGCGGAGAAGCTGCGGCGCGTTGCAAATTCGGCTTTACCATGATATATTTGTAGTTGTTCGGAGAAGAGTATAGGTTTAGCCGTTACTTTTCAAAATTAAACAGGCTCTTGGCAGTACGCGCCCCACCCATCCGGGGAACGCCGAACCCAAGAGCCTTATTTTATGTTATCTTTCCTGCCTGCAAGGTCATAATGAATGACACGACATACCCAATTATGAAAAACAGTTTGTACTTCGGCAAAAAATGAAAAGCCAAGAAGCCCACGAAAAGTAAAATGATCGTCCATATAATAATGGTAACATACCAAAGCGGCATAGTCCTGATGTTTTGGAGAGACCCCACGATCTGCGGAAAGCCAAAAGCTCCAACCGCAAAGCTCGCCGCCATAATCCCCATTCCTGCCCAGATGTTCATGTCGCTCCCCTTTCTCCTGCGTCCTTCATTCCCTGCGCATAGGCGATCAGCTTCTCCATGTCCTGCTCGGAGAGCCCCCGCGCAATCTCAATAATCTCACTCATCAAGCCACCATCGTTCTCGATGGCGGCTTTTTCTTTTCCCGTGAGCAGATAATCTGCTGACACGCCAAGCGCTTCGGCGGCGCTGCAAATTTTTTTCTCAGACGGGTTATATCGGCCAGTATTCCACTGGGAGTAGGACGCGGAAGATATTCCACTGGCTCTATAAAACTCGGCTTTTGACATCCCCAGCTCTGCCAGCCGGAGTTCAATCCGCTTAATAACCGATATAGTGTCCATGAAAAGCGCTTCCTTTTTGTGCAAAACAGCAAACTTAGCAAAAACTAAGGAAAGCGCTTGACATTAAGCTAAACTTAGCGTATACTAAGTTTGCGCTTAACAAAGCGCAGAAATCCCTTGCCAGCTTAGTAGTTGTTTTGCGCGATGTAGTTTGGTGACGCTTCTATATTAAGCGAACCTTACTAAGTTGTCAAGAGGAACTTAGTAAAGGAGCGTGAGAAATTGAGCTTTATATCAGCGCGAAACAAAGCGAGGCTTTCGCAGGCATCTGTCGCGGAGCGTCTTGGAATAACCGCAGCATCGGTGTGCCAGTGGGAAACAGGAAAGAACCTTCCAAGGGCATCATTACTCCGCGAGATCGCATCACTGTACGGCTGCACCATCGATGAGCTGCTCGCCCCCACCGAAGAAAAGGAGGGTGCCGAATGACAGGCAAATTTATCATCACGCGCGAAATGCTCGCAGAGCAGTACGGCGCTTGCGACGAGGGGCTGGACCTATTCAACCGCAACCACCCCGAAGGACAGGGCGAATACCAAGCGCTTCTGGACGAAGCGTGCGCTGCCGACCACGCCGACTTCGCCTCGTGGCTGCTGGACAAGGTCGGCGCCACGGAGGATGTTCTGGAGCTGGACGAGGTCAACGACCCCGAACGCTCTATCGTCTTCGCCGGAGCGATCAAAATCGCAAAAGGCGCGAACCTGAGAAGCATCAAAGCTGGCGAGGGCATCACCGCTGGCTTAGGCATCAAAGCTGGCGAGGGCATCAAAGCTGGCGAGGGCATCAACGCTGGCTTAGGCATCAAAGCTGGCCGGGGCATCGAAGCTGGCGATGGCATCAAAGCTGGCCGGGGCATCGAAGCTGGCGATGGCATCAAAGCTGGCCGGGGCATCGAAGCTGGCGATGGCATCGTAGCTGGCTGGGGCATCGAAGCTGGCTTGGGCATCAAAGCTGGCGAGGAATACGGCGTATATGCCGGGCTTCACGCGAGGCTCACGGACGCGGAGCGCCGCACAGTACGAGCCAAGACAAAGCCGAACAACCTGATGTGCGGCGAATTTGAGGAGGCGAATTAAATGCCGCGTATCCGTGAAACACCCAAGCAGCGAGCGGACAAGCTGTTTCGCTCTTACATTTCTGCCGGCCTTGTCCGCACGGAGATGACGCGCACCCAGCTGGCAGCCGCGCTCGGCATCGCGCCGCGAACGCTGGCTTCCTATCAGGCCAAGCCCGACAAGATACCGTTCGAGAAAATCCGCACCCTTTGCCGCCTCGGCGTGCTGGAAGAAACCGACCTTCGCCAAATCACATTTTACTGAAAGGAGCCGCGCGATGACCAACCCCTACACCGAAATGCGCAAAGCCGCCGGTCTCAGTCTGCGCGATATGGAGGCGCTCATGAAACCCATGTTTCCGCGCATCAGCGCCTCCGCCCTCGTCAGCGTGGAAGCCCCCACGCAAACCGGCATCACGCTCACCCGTTCCGGCGATGCGGAGTTCCGCCGCGTGTGCGGCGTTCCGCGCCGCCCTCACGCAAACCGCCGCTTACCTGTTCGTTTATACCTCCGCTGCACGGAACGCACCGCAGAGCGTGTTAAACACGCCAAAGACGCACTATCCTACGCCACCACGCAGGACACGCTCATGTTCCTCGTGAACATGGCGCTCGACCAACTAGAAAAAGCCGCCCACGGTGACGCAACCACCGCAGACGGCAACCAGTAAAAACCTATCGCTAATATACAACCGAAAAGGAGAAATGTCAAATGGGCCGCTACCTTATCACCATTAAGGATCATGAAACCGGCGAGGAACGCGCCGTAAAGGAATCTCTTTTCGCCATCGCCGTCTGCGATAAAACCGGCGTTCACGCCGAAATGACGGGGAATGCCAATATTCTCACATTGGCCGCTCTGCGCAACGCGATGGATTCGCTGCGCTGCTCTTTGGAAGATGAAACAAATAAACTGCTTAACAAGATTGTGGAAAACGAGGAGCAAGACGAAAGAGCCTCAGGCTTTAAGGGGCTTCTGGCCAGCCTTTTATTGGGTGAATCCAAATGACCGATACATCCTACATGGTAACGGATTACCCCGAACCGAAAGGCAACGAACCCGAACCGCGCGAATGTACCTGCGGAAACCCGTATGACAAAAGCGGCGCGTTCTTCATCGACGGCCTGTGGTGCTGCGCCGCCTGCCTGCGCGAGGAAGTGTTCACCAACTTCACGCCCGTTGACTTGGCCGAAGCGCTCGGTTTCCGCCACATCTCCAAAGAGGCCGCCGAATATGGAAATCTATGACCGCCTCTACGCCAAATACGGCGACTGGATGGACACCAGACAGGTTGCCGAGACTATTGGAAAGACCGGCCACGCCGACAGTCATTCATGGCCGCTTGACGGCCTGCGCGGAACGAAGCGCAAAGGAACCAGCAAATCCGATCCCACCCGATGGTTTTACAGCACCTACGACATCGCCCTTCGGCTGCACAAGCGCGAACAGGAAGCTGCCCAACAGAAAGCATCGCTTCCCAATCGCTGCAAATCCTGCCGCTGGCACGGAGTGACAACCGGCGTCGGGAAACAGTCGTTCATCTCCTGCGAATACTGTCTGCGCGCCGGGCACCACACCAAGCACTATCTGGCTCTCCACGACGTGCCGAACGCGCTGGACACCGCCGATTGCCCACTGTTTGAGAAAGACCGCGTCCACCACCGAACGAACCCCATGAATTGCTACCCGCCATGGGGAGGAAGGAGAAGTTTTGATACATGAAACGCGTTTTTATCATCCTGCCTTTACTGGCACTCCCGGCGCTTTTGTGCGGCGCTCGCGGCGCGGAACCGCAGCCGGTGGCCATCGTAACGCCGTCGCCCGCCCCCGTCGTGGAAGAAGCGCAGCCGGTCTCCGTGCCGGAGTGCAAGGCCGCTGACCCCGCGCCCAAGCCGGAGCCGGAACAGGCCGAGCGCTACCCCGGCATCAACCTAGCTTCGCTCACGGATTCAGAGCGCGAGATCGTTACATATCTGCTCGATAACGACATGACCATCGAGGCCGCTTGCGGCATCTTGGCCAACATTAACCGCGAAACCGGCGCGGCCTATGACCCCTGCATCCGAAACTCCATCGGCGCAACGGGTCTGTGTCAATGGCTCGGCAGCCGCCTGCGCAACCTCTGGCAGCGCGAGGACTGGGACACCGTGAAGGGGCAACTCGACTTTCTGCTGTACGAGCTGGCAACCACGGAGCGCGGCACCGACCTCACCGGCTCGGCCTACGACTGCGGCTACCGCTTCGCCCGCGACTTCGAGCGCACCGGCGTTGCATCCACCTACACCGACCGCGCCCGTCTGGCGCAGGAATATTACGAGGAGGCAACACAATGACCGATGTACGCACCGAGTTTATGGACACCAAACTGGCCTATGCCTACGCCAACAAACGCGCGATGGAGCTAGTGGAGGACTTAGACTTCAACATCACGCACGGAAACCGCGGCACTGCCGAGCGAAACGCAAACGAGCTTTCCTTCTTTGCCTACTGCATGATCGCGTTCAACCCGGACGCGCAGTGGAACCGAAAGGAGACCGATGGCTAACCTTGTTTTTTTTGATGCCGACCACCGCTACGAGCTGGACGGGAAAGAAGTCCCCTCTGTCAGCGAATTGACCCGCTTCATCTCCCGCGAGGTATACGGTACGGTGACGCAGTACACGCTCGACAACGCCGCCGACCGCGGAACGCGCGTCCACCGCCTGT